>CAZKYD010000017.1:12281-27414 GCA_964556875.1 uncultured Alistipes sp. | reverse complement strand
CTTGAAGTTGTCCGGCACGTCCTTGACTTCGTTTGCCGAGGGCGCATCTTCCAGATACTCTTTGTCTGTTTTGATAATGGGCACGGAGTAGCAACGGCACAACGGGTGCCACCCAGGATAAAAGAGAACGCCATCAACGAGGGGATCGTTGATGGCGTTAGTGGATGTAGTAGCTTGTATGTTAGTAAAACTGCTTTGAATTATTCGGCAGTTTCAGCAGATTCTTCTTCAGCAACTTCTTTGAATTCGGTAATGCCGGCTTCAATGAGCTGGTTGTACCATGAGAAGAGTTTACGGATGTCAGTAGTGTAAACACGATCTTCATCATATTCCGGAAGGATAGTCTTGAAATATTCACGAACTTTAGCGTCGTCACCAAGAGCCTTAACATCGAGCGTCTTAGCATCATTGGCTTCCTTCACCTTCTCCATAACATCACCCAGGGGGATGTCGGAATCAATAGTATATATAGCGATATCGCCGAGAGATACAACTTTGTCAGAGGCATAAGCCGGTTGGCGACGTTTTGTCGCTATATTTTCGACGATGAGCATATTTTTGCCCCTGTTGACAAGACGGAATAGGCCCTGCTTGCCTGAAATTGAAAGAATTGTCTTAAGCATGATTAAGATTGTTGTATGTTGGAAATATAACAATTATGGTGCAAAGTTAGTTAACTCAACAATGATTTCCAAATTTTCTTTATAATCAATGTTCAAGTGAGAGTAAAAATTATTATCTTTGCACCCAAGAACATAACTAAATAATAATCCTAATGAAAACAATCAAGACTTTATGCCTCAGCGCACTTACTGCAAGCATGTTGCTGACAGGTTGTAGCTCAATGACAAATACCGGTAAGGGTGCCCTTATCGGTGGTGGTAGTGGTACTGCTCTTGGTGCTGCTGTTGGTGCTCTTATTGGTGGCACAAAAGGCGCTGCCATTGGTGCAGGCGTTGGTGCTGCAGTTGGCGCAGGTGCAGGTGCACTTATCGGCAACAAGATGGACAAGGCTGCTAAGCAAGCTGCCGAAATCGAAGGCGCACAGGTTGAACAGACCACAGATAGCAACGGTCTGCAGGCTGTAAAGGTTACTTTCGAATCAGGTATCCTCTTCTCAACCGGAGCTTCTACTCTTAGCTCAACTGCAAAAGCATCTCTTAGCAAATTTGCCAACAATGTCCTCAAGCAGAACACTGGCATGGATGTAGCTATTTACGGTTACACCGACAACCAGGGTTGGAAGAACTGCACAACAGAACAGAGCACACAGAAGAACCTCAACCTTTCACAGGAACGTGCTCAGAGCGTATCAACATATCTTCTGAGCTGTGGCGTTGGTTCATCTCAGATCACAACTGTTGAAGGTCTTGGCGAATCATATCCCGTAGCAAGCAATGATACTTCTGCAGGTCGCGAACAGAACCGTCGTGTTGAAGTTTATCTCTACGCTAGCGAAGCTATGATTCAGCAGGCTGAAGCAGGTACTCTTCAGTAATTAAACTCTAAGGCACTATTTTGGGCTAAAATAAGGAGTCCGCATCGTTGGGATTTTTCCAACAGATGCGGACTCCTTTTATATTGTTATAGGCGGTTAACGCCTCCAATTCTTATTCATCATCAGGGTCAGCCGTAGCTTCCGGATCATCGAGGAAGGGGAGGGCTAAGCGCTCAGCTTGGGCAATACGTCGATTACGCCAGCACTTACGGCATACAGCCATATATCGCTCGTCACCACCAATTTCCACCTGCTCACCTTCCGTAATGATATCTCCATCCTGATCAATACGCGCATTGACGATGGTCTTATGGCCACAGGTACAAGTCGATTTAATCTCGTCAATAGTATCAGCGATTTCAAACAAACGTTTTGAGCCTTCAAACAGATTAGTCTTGAAGTCGGTACGCAGGCCATAACAAATAATGTTAGAGCCAAAATCATCAACAACCATTGAGAGTTGATCGATTTGACGTGCGCTCAAGAACTGAGCTTCATCAACGAGAATCCAATCTATTACCGTGCCGATTTCCTTGAAATGCTTGCGCAAGAAAAGGTAAAGATCGGTCTCGGGATAGATCAAGCTACATTCACGTTCAATACCGATACGAGAACGTATCACGCTTTTCCCTTCACGAGTGTCAATGGCTGGTTTCATGCAGAGATAGCGTATTTTACGCTCTTCAAAGTTGTAGGCAGTGGTCAGCAACAAGGCTGTCTTTGCAGAGCCCATGGTGCCATAGCGAAAATATAGTTTTCCTTTTCGGTTCATTTGTCTTTCGGTATTAAAATATTTGCGAGTGCGAAATTAGGCATAATATTTCATTCATTTGCTTTAAAATTGCAGAAAGTTGTCAACATTTTTTCGTAATTTTGCAATTACATTAATGTACTGCATATGTTAAATGAAGAGTATCAGCCAGATGACTTATCTCGTCTATCCGACGCTTGGGATCGAGAGCATCTTTGGCATCCTTATACATCCGCAATAGATCCTCTGCCCACATATAAAGTGGTATCAGCAAAGGGTAATCGCCTAAAACTTGCTGATGGGAGAGAACTTATTGAAGGGATGTCGTCGTGGTGGTGTGTCTGCCATGGGTATAACAATCCTGTAATCAACGCGGCCGCGAAGCGTCAAATCGATTCGATGAGCCACGTAATGTTTGGCGGCTTAACTCATGAGCCTGCTATTGAGCTAGGCAAGCGCCTACTTAAGTTGGCGCCACCATCAATGCATAACATTTTCTACGCTGATTCCGGTTCGGTTGCCGTTGAAGTCGCCCTAAAGATGGCCATTCAAGCAGCAATCAGTCGCAGCGGTTCGCATAAGAAAACGAATTTTGCCACGATACGTTCCGGTTACCATGGTGACACATGGAACGCAATGAGCGTTTGTGATCCTGTAACCGGCATGCATAGTGCTTTTGGCAGTGCGCTCCCGGTGCGCTATTTTGTACCCCAACCCCACAGCCGTTATGATGGGGAATGGGATCCTGCCGATATCACACCACTTGAAAAGCTCCTCGAAGAGAAGCACGATGAGATTGCAGCAGTCATTCTTGAACCTGTTGTTCAAGGTGCCGGCGGGATGTGGTTCTACAATCCTGAATATCTACGTCAAGCTCGCAAGCTTTGCGACAAATATGAAGTCTATCTCATATTTGACGAAATCGCAACAGGCTTCTGGCGTACAGGCAAATGCTTCGCGTGGGAACATGCAGGAGTAGAACCGGATATAATGTGTATCGGCAAATGCCTTACCGCCGGCTACATGACTATGGCGGCAGTCCTAACAACAAAAGCAGTTGCCGAAACAATTTCTAAGGGCGAGGCAGGCGTAATGATGCATGGACCTACATTTATGGGCAACCCATTAGCGTGTGCCGTTGCATGTGCGTCAATTGATTTGCTAAATTCGCAGGATATGAAAGCCGTAGTTGGCCATCTCGAATCACGCATGAAAGAATTATTAGCACCGGCATGGCAGCTGAAGAACGTTGCCGACGTTCGTGTGCTTGGTTCAATCGGTGTGGTTGAGACAAAAGAGCCGGTTGACGTTGGTGAATTCCAAAAAGAATGTGTAAAACGAGGTGTCTGGATACGTCCTTTCGGCTGCAATGTCTACATCATGCCTCCGTATATCACACCGGATGAAGATTTGGAGAAGCTCTGCAAAGAGATGATTGATATCCTTCGACAAGATGAACAGCAATAATCATCTGTTACTTAAACCTATAATCTTAACGAATTTGACTAACAGATGAATTTCACTGAACATCTCGAAAATTTACGCAAAGAAGGCAACTTTAGAGAGATACCGAAGATGTCGCCATCGGAGGTTGTTGATTTCTCTACAAACGATTATCTCGGCTTAGGAATAGATACCGAACTGCAAGCTCGTTTCTTCGCAGATTCGGCGTCATTGAAAGTTCCTATGACATCGTCAGCATCTCGCTTGTTAGCCGGGCGCCAAATAGAATATGACAATCTTGAAGTCGCCTTACGCTTATTATATTCCAAAAGGCGCGGAGACGACACCGGAGCCTTGCTCTTTAACTCCGGTTACCATGCAAATACCGGCTTAATCTCAGCAATCGCCTCCAAAACTGACACATATATCATTGCTGACAAACTCGTTCACGCATCTATCATTGATGGAATAGTCCTGTCAAAGGCCCCATTTACGCGCTTTCGCCACAACGATTTCAGCCATCTGCGCCAGTTGCTCATTAAAAATGCAGCGGAATATAAAAATATTCTCGTGGTTGTAGAGAGTGTATACTCAATGGATGGAGACAGGGCTGATATTGAAGCCTTATTAGGATTACGCCGAGAGTTCCCGAACGTCTCGCTATATGTCGACGAAGCTCATGCTTTTGGTGTATTAGGCCCGCATGGGTTAGGTCTTGTTGCGGAGTCATCTGCGCCATGGGAAGTAGACTTTATGGTTGGCACCTTCGGAAAAGCAGGAGCGTCAATGGGCGCCTTCGCAATTACCTCATCCGAAAATCGCGATTACCTCATCAATAGTGCTCGCAGCTTTATATTCTCTACAGCTCTACCGCCGATGCAGATTGCATGGAGCCGCTATACATTATCAGCAATTCTTCATGGCGATAAACTACGCAGTCATCTGGCCGAATTGGCTGTAGCGATGCAGAAAGTCTTGAGTCAGTTCTCTGTAATTCCAATTGAAGTTTCGCATATACAGCCACTAATAATCGGCGATCCCAAAGAGGCTGTAGAGCTATCAAAAGCCTTGCTCTTCCAAGGGATTAAAGCTCTGGCAATACGCAAACCGACCGTTCCGGCCGGTACTGATAGATTGCGATTCTCCCTCTCAGCGTCCATGACTTTTGACGATATTGAGGCTCTTGACAAAGCTTTGAAGAATCTTTTACCTGTTATTAATCCTCAAAACTAAGAGCTACGAGCAAGATTGATCTCAAATGAATAAACTTTATCTTAATTCAGGCAATGCATCAACTTTAATCATTGTATTCCTCGGGTGGGGATTTCCTCTTGAGGCATTTCAATCTTTGCATAGTCCGGGATGCCACATTCTGCTACTCTGTGGGTATGAGAATTACACCCCGGACCAAGTTGATGAGATTGTGAAAGATGCTCAACATTCATCCAGTTGCTACAAAGAGGTAGTTGTTATCGGCTGGTCGTTTGGTGTGAAGGCCGCTGCCATGTTTATTGCGGAGACTTCCTTGCCAATTAGTTTGCGCGTAGCTGTTAATGGCACCGAATATCACATTGATGACCATCGCGGCATTCCGAAAGCAATTTTTGACGGGACACTAAATGGCTTATCGCCACGCACACTGCAGAAATTCCGTCTAAGATGTGCCGGCTCAAAAACGACCTTCGATAAACTATTCAACTCGTTGAACATCTCGGACTCTGACATCGAGCAACTGCGCCACGAACTTGAATGGTTTGCCAATCTACCGGCTCAGCCTTACGCATCAAGCTATTCTCTTTGGGATAAAGTTATTATTGGAGAAAATGACAAAATTTTTCCGGCAGCTAACCAAAAGAGCGCTTGGGTGGGCTACGATGTATTTAATCTGCCAAACGTAGAACACGTTCCGGATTTTCAATGGATCATTAACAACTTCGTTGTTGACAAGAGCAAAGTTGGCGTCAAATTCAGCTCGGCAGAGAATACATATTCCGATAATGCGATTGTTCAGCGTCGCGTTGCCAATAAACTCTACACTAAATTCTTAAAGGAGTGGCACCAAACAAGCCGTAACCAAATATCAACTATAAATAGAGAATCTTTATCTATATTAGAATTGGGCTATGGCGACGGTATGTTCACCTCTTTATATGCCAAGGAATTGTTGCCTCACTGCCGACATCTAACATTATGTGATATTCAAGCAAATCCGCAGGTGCTAAAACAATTCGATGAATTAGATGGCTCTCACTGCGAGATTTCGACTGTTGCACAGGATGTAGAGGCGGCTGATTTTGCCAAGGAATATCTAAAAGAAAATAGCTATGATTTAATATTCTCGTCATCGATGTTCCAATGGTTAAACTCTCCGGCAATGATGCTGATGAAATGTTCCAAGGCATTAAAGCCCGGCGGGATCATGGCCATCTCGCTATATGGTTCAGGCACTCTAAGAGAAATCTCCAGCCAAATTGGAAATGGGTTGAAATATCCATCAGTTGCATGGATGAGAAAAGCCGCAACCGAAGCCAAACTATTGGTAAATTCTATTGAACATGGCGAAGAAATTCTTAAATTTGCCACACCGAGAGATGCCGTTCGACATTTGAAACTTACCGGAGTTAATGGTCTGTCCGCTTCAGTATCACCGGCAAAACTTCGAAGCTTATTACAGCAATGGCCGAAGGATGATGAGGGTAGGGCGGCATTAACATTCAACCCGATATACTTAATCTTATCAAAACGATAATCTATTTCAACTAAATTATATTACCACCATGAAATATTTCGTTTCAGGAATTCATACCGATGCAGGCAAATCATATTGCACAGGCTGGTATGCTCGCAAGTTGATGGATGAAGGGAAGAGTGTGATCACTCAAAAATTCATACAAACCGGAAACGTTGGGATGTCGGAAGACATCGAAGTGCATCGTCGCTTAATGGGTACTGGTTACCTGCCGGAAGACGAGTCTCATATCACAGCCCCTGTCATATTTACTCACCCATGCTCGCCTCAATTGGCAGCGCGTTTGGATCATCGTAATATTGACCTATCGATTATTGATAATGCATCTGCCGAATTAGAAAAACGTTACGACACTGTCCTGATCGAGGGCGCTGGTGGACTGATGGTACCTATCACCGATGAGTTTATGACCATCGACTACATTACTACGCGTAAATTACCGCTGATAATGGTTGTAAACTCCACACTCGGCTCTATCAATCACGCTATCCTCTCATTTGAAGCCATCAAAAACAGAGGCATTGACATGCCGTTAGTGTTATATAACACATATTTTGACACGGATCCATTGATCGCAGAAGACACATTCGGCTTCATATCTCGTTATTTGAGCCATAATTTCCCGGCAACAACCCTCCTTGTTGTACCTGCCATAAAGTAATAACTATCAGCCTTAGTAAATACTATTTTGCTACGTATTCACGTAGAGCAGGTTATTAGAAAGCACTAACTTTCCGGTATCTAGCAAATTCCGAATCGGAGCAAAAAGAGTGTCCGGCGATAGGCTTAATTGCATCGCAAGGTTATAAGTAGAAATCCCTTCGGGATTCTGCCCAACAATCATTAGAATTGCCTCGGATATAATTTCCGGGGCGATTCTGTTTTCTGCCGACTTGCGCGCCGATTCTCGCTTACGCTGTTCTCGACACACATCACATGTGCCACACGGCTTTGCGTTTTCACCAAAATAATCGAGCATAGTGGTAACGCGACAAGAATAATCGTCAAACACAAACCGTTTCATCGCATTGAGGCGCACCTCCATCTGTTTACGTCGATTTTCGTATACAATTTTCGGCAGAATAATATCAGATTTAGGCACACGTGAACGCAACATAAAGATATATGGAGATCGACGACGAGGCACAAAATCAATCACATGCATTTTTCGCAGTTTTAATAAAGCCTCATAGACAGTGCGTTCGGTAAGCTCTAAGTTAGATGCAATAAACGACTCATCAATATATTCATAATCTGCAAAGATGCCGGGATAATTGCGAAGCACAAATTGCAGTACACGTTCTGTCTCTTCAGATAATTGCAGGTCATATAATGCACGTCGCTGCATTGTCATGATTAATCGTGAGCGCGTAGTCATCTCTTCGAGATAATCAAAATAGCCAGATTGATCTAATATCTTTAGCGCGCTATTAACCATCGTAGGGGCTAAACCCCATCTATCACAAAACTGCCCAAATGGAAATTCGATATTGCGTTCAAATCCTTCTCCCATTGCAATATTTAGAAAAACGCAAAGCTTATCATAAATATCGCGTATAAAATCTTTATCAGGAAAGGTCTCGGATAGTCTACGCATCAGGGTAGCTTTATCAGCTTTGGTCGCTAACACAACAGCCCACGATGGCAGGCCATCACGTCCGGCACGACCTGCCTCTTGATAATACTCCTCGAGCGACGACGGCAGATCGTGGTGTATGACAATACGTACATCAGGCTTATCGATGCCCATACCAAAGGCATTCGTAGCCACCATTATACGCGTCTCTCCTGATTTCCATCGATTTTGTTTCTCGTTTTTATCCTCCGGGGATAAACCGGCATGATAGAAATCGGCCGACACACCATTATTTATAAGGAACGATGCTAATTCATGAGTACGATTACGCGAACGAGTGTAGACTATGCCACAACCACCAACTCGCGATAGGATATGCAGCATTTCCGCTTCCTTAAATTCGCAATGGCGGACAATATAAGAGATATTCTTACGCGTAAAGCTTAAGCGGAAACAGTGTTGTTTATCCTTAAACCTGAGTTTCTCCATGATGTCATTTACAACATCAGGAGTAGCTGAGGCCGTTAACGCTAAGACCGATGCATTCGGAAATTTTTCTCTTAGATGACCTATCAGAAGATAAGATGGACGAAAATCATAACCCCATTGAGAAATACAATGCGCCTCATCAACTACAATTAGCTTGACATTTAGGATGTTCCACCAAGCTTCAAGAGACGGGGAGCGGAGTTTCTCCGGAGAGAGATATAATATTTTGATTTTCCCAAGCTCACATCTTTTCAACACCAACTCACTTTCACTACGTCGCATAGCGTGATTTAGCTGACCGGCTTTTATGCCTCGTTCTCGCAGGTTATCTACTTGATCCTTCATTAACGAGATCAGCGGAGTAACAACAACTGTCAGCCCATCAATCGCTAACGCCGGAACCTGAAACGTAATAGATTTTCCACCTCCTGTAGGCAACAATCCTATTGTATCATTCCCCTCCAATACCGACGAGATAATCTCTTGCTGCATCGGGCGAAAGGAATCATATCCCCAATATTGCTTTAGAATAGTTTTGCTGCGTTCGATTATTTCTTGAGAATTTGACATTCTTCAATAGAGGCGTAATGAGGTTAGAATTACATGAGGGATTATAATATTGGCGCAAATAATCGCATGAACGACTCAAGACATTTTTCGCTCAAAGGACGTTTATTCCACGATGCAGGATTAACTCTCGTACAGTCTTTTTGATCGTCCAAAAATTGAGAGCGTAGTCGAGAATTAAATTCTTTTGAATACACTAAAAGGTTAGATTCAAAATTATGTTCGAAACTGCGGAAATCAAAATTGGTAGAGCCAACTGTCGCAAACTCGTCATCCACGATAATAGCCTTGCTATGCAACATCCCAGGCTGATACAAATAAAATTTAATACCGGCCCGCAGACATTCCTTGACATAACTGAACGAAGCCCATCGTAGCATATTACTATCGCTCCGTCGAGGCAACATCACTCGTACATCAACCTTCGATAGTGCTGCAATCTGAAGTGCATGCAGCAAGCCTTCATTCGGCAGGAAATATGGGGTCTGCAGATAAACTAATTTCTTAGCCGACGAGATAGCCTTCTGAAACATTAAGGTTAAATTCATCCACTGATTCGTTGGGCCTCCTGTTAACAGCTGAATTCCGGCTAATTCTTCATTTCCCAACGAGGGTTGGCCACCACCTTTTTCGGCAATGAGCGGTTGCCCCATAAAGTTCCAATCAACGGCAAATGACGATTGCAACGCCGCAACACCGGGCCCGGTAATGCGTAAATGTAAATCCCGCCAAAGTTTAAACGATTTACCTCCGGTAAGATACCTGTCTGCTATATTCATTCCACCAATATAGCCGATAACACCGTCAATTACAACAATCTTGCGGTGATTACGCCAGTTTACACGAGTTCCGAACGGAGGGAACACCACTTCAAAAAATGGATAGGCATCAACTCCAGCCTCTTTAAGTCGCTTAAAAAATTTATTATGCGTCTTAAAAGAGCCAACCGAATCATATATTACGCGAACTTTTATGCCCTCTTTTGCTTTTTGCTTTAAGATTTCAGCTACTCGATTCCCTATATTATCATCCGCGAAAATGTAATACTCTATATTGATGTATTTCTGAACAGATTCTAAATCAGCAATCAACGCATCAAATTTGTCTTTCCCGTTATTAAAAAGGTCTATGTGATTCCCTTCATAATACCGAGAACCTTGAAGAGAGTGAGCAAGCTTTATATGCTGAACAATAACGTCAGATGATTTAATTTTAGTAGGATCTACCTTCCACTGTTCTTCCAACCGTTTGAGCTTTCGGCGATTTCGACGAGAAATAATTCTTTTATTTTGAATATTTCGTCCAAAAAAGATGTAGAGTAAAAGTCCTACAGCCGGGACAACTAAGAGCACAGTAACCCACGCAAGCGATTTGACTGGATTACGATTCTCCGAGATTATTACGACTATAACACTAAGAATAATAATGAAGTAGGCGATGGAAACCGACCACCACACCCAATTCATATTTATGTCTACAAGAAAGTTCCACATCTCTCCACAAAGATACATTATTTTTTAATGTTATCAAAAATAAGACATAAGATATTATTTTTCTTTTAGCTCACAAGATTGTAAATTACGTTAATAATTGCTACCTTTGCACCGGAATCCAACGGATTTCAAGAGATAATTCACATATTTTTGGGGTGTCCGTGCTGAAACATAACCACTTAGGTCGTTGTGGAGTAAAAACCGGTCTGAGAACATACCCATTGAACCTGATCCGGGTAATACCGGCGTAGAGAAAAAAGATGAAGAAATTAATTCTTCCGGCTGCGGCCCTCGCAATGGGGGCAGTGTGCCAATCTGTTGACGCCAAGACTCCTGAGAACACTGAAAAGGACTCTTTGAGCGTAGTATTAAACCAAGTAGAAGTTGTTGCCAACCGCGCAACCAAAAAGACACCTGTAGCTTTTACTAATGTATCTAAAAAGGAGCTACTGAAAAACAACGATGGTAGGGACATGACCTTCCTACTGCAATCCACACCTTCTGTAATCACAACATCTGATGCCGGTAGCGGTATCGGTTACACATCGATGAGTATTCGTGGTACGGACGGTTCTCGTATCAACGTTACTGCTAACGGTATTCCAATCAACAACCCTGAAAGCCACAACGTATATTGGGTTAACATGCCCGATTTGGCGTCTTCCTTGCGCGACGTACAAATTCAACGTGGTGCAGGTACATCTGCCAATGGCGCAGGCGCTTTTGGTGCCAGCGTAAACATGGTAACAGATGCACCCTCTGAAGAGGCATATGCTGAACTTTCCGGCGCATATGGCATGTATAACACTAATCGCGAAACTCTTCGCGTAGGGTCCGGCTTACTGGGCAACCACTGGAGCTTCGATGCCCGCATTAGCCACCTTGGATCAGATGGCTATATCGACCGAGCTACTTCTGAGCTATGGAGCTACTTTGGACAAGCAGCATATCAGAGCTACAACACGTCTGTTCGTTTGTTGGCTTTCGGCGGCAAGGAAAAGACTTATATGGCATGGGACTATGCATCCAAAGATGAAATGGAAGAGTATGGCCGCCGCTATAACCCCTGCGGTAAATACACAGATAAGAACGGCAACACCGCCTACTATCCCGACCAAAAAGACAACTATATCCAGCATCACTTCCAGCTGCTTCTCTCACAGCGTTTGGGCGAGTATTTCCACCTCAATGCGGCTCTGCATTTCACCAAAGATGACGGCTACTATGAGCAGTACAAAACCAAGCGCACACTCGCTGAGTATGGCTTAAACCCTTACTATGATGCCGATGGCAACAAGGTAAAGAAATCAGACCTCGTTCGCTTAAAGTTCAACGACAACAGCTTCGGCGGTGGTCAAATCACTTTAAACTATCTTCGCGACCGTTGGAATGTAACTCTGGGTGGCGCTGTAACTGACTTTGATGGCCATCATTTCGGCAAAGTTCAGTGGGTTCGCAACTATGTTGGCGACATTGATCCCCTGCAAAACTACTACGACAACACCGGCCGCAAGTTTGACTCCAACGTCTATCTCCGTGCCAACTATGATATCACCGATAACCTATCGGCATTCGCTGATATGCAATATCGTCATATCGACTATACCATCCAGGGCACATCTGACAACTACGACTACAACATTGATGGTCCTGCTCAGCTTGACATCCATCAGCGTTGGGACTTCTTCAACCCGAAACTCGGTTTGAACTATGCTGTAGGTAACCATCGAGCATTTGCTTCATGGTCAGTAGCACATAAAGAGCCTGTTCGTGACAACTTCACCGACGGTGATATCAACCACATGCCTCGCGCAGAACGTCTGAACGACTTTGAACTCGGTTATACATATAACTCCAAACTATTCACTGTAGGGGTCAACCTCTATTACATGCTCTACAAAGATCAGCTTGTAGTGACCGGCCAGCTTTCAGATACAGGTAACGCCATCAGCGTAAATGTTCCCGATTCATACCGCACAGGTATTGAATTCCAGGGAGCTCTTCGCCCATGCACATGGTTTGACTGGAATCTCAACCTTACTCTTTCTCGCAACCGCATCAAGAACTTCGTTGAATATATCTACGAAGATGAATGGACTAACCCCATTTCATTTGAACTTGGTGAAACACCTATTGCCTTCTCTCCGAGCGTAATATTCAACAATGCATTTAATTTCCACGTTAAAGGTTTTGATGCATCACTTGAAAGCCGCGTAGTAGGCAAGCAATATATGAACAATGCTCGTTCTGAAGAAGCAGCTTTAGATTCTTACTTCGTATCAGACCTTCATCTTGGTTATTCCTTCAAGAAGGTGCTTGGCGTCAAGGAACTTCACATCGGCTTCTCGGTATACAACCTCTTCAACAAGAAGTATTTCAACAATGGTTATGCCGGTGCCGGCTACTATGTTGATGACGCTGGCAATAATGTCATCTATCGCTATGCCGGCTATTCAGCACAAGCTCCGACCCATGTAATGGCAACAGCAACTCTGCGCTTCTAATTCGCAACATATTAAGAATGTGTCAAAAATCCGACATTGGATTCTTGGCACATTCTTTTTTTATTAACTCTCACAGTCAATACTCATAACAGATTTCATGCAAAATTTCTTATTATTTTTATCCGACCACGCTCGTGAAATTTTAGGCTTTATTGTCGGACTGGTTTATTTATGGTGGGAATACCATGCCAATCCGAAAGTATGGTTAGCATCAGTAATTATGCCGGCCATATCAATGTGGGTATATTATTCAAAAGGCCTATATGCTGATTTTGGCATCAATATTTACTACCTATTAATCGCCCTATACGGCTTTATATGTTGGACTCGAGGCACAACTAAGCAGAAAAAGCCTATGAAGATTTCACACACACCGATATGGGCCTCTACCGTTTCTGTTATAGCCACAGGAATATTCTGGTATTTAATATGGCTTATTCTGATAGAATTCACTGATTCGTCTGTCCCTGTAGCCGACGCATTTACAACAGCCTTATCTATTGTAGCCCTTTGGATGATGGCTCGCAAATATGCCGAGCAATGGCTTGCATGGCTGGTAGTGGATGCTGTTAGTTGTGGATTATATGCCTATAAGGGGATTTACTTTTACTGCTGTCTGTATGGTATATATACAGTAATCGCCGTTTTTGGTTATCTAAAATGGTTACGTCTGATGAAATCAAATGTCGAGGATATTGCGTAAAATCCACCATATGACACAGAGCACAATGTAAATCCATGCTAATTTCTCGCCTTGAATGACACGTTGCCATTTTTGCCAAGCCGGGACCCATCCCACCAACATGACAGCAATCAGATAGGGGAGAGCTAAGAGCAGAAAATAGTTATATGAAATTGCTTCCCAAAGCCGACCATGCAAAAGTGCATAGATAGCACGACTTGCGCCACACCCCGGACATTGGAGGCCGGTAATTAGTTTGAACACACATTTGGGCGCCCACACACAATGTGCCGGGTTAACAAAAAAGAAAAATACCATTATAAATAAAGCCGCCACACTCAATACGATAGTGAGTGTAGACGGCTTATATTTTTTAGCAATATTCATTAGTAGCCGATAGTCAAAACGCTAAGCAGCATATATAAAATAGAGCCAACGACACCTACGATTGCACCGTAAATGCTCCATTGGCGCGCTGCGTTGGCTTTTCGGTACGCCTCCTCGTATTGACCACGCGCCCATAGTCCATTGACTTGCGCCGCACAGACAATAGCATACATACCAAATGGCAAACAGCAGCATACAGTGGATAAAATCGCCCACACCAAGTTGTTGTTTGGCGGATAATTAATATTATTTGAGCCTTGATATGGAGGCTGTTGATACTGAGGTTGCCCTTGATATGGTGGTTGATTTGAATAAGGCGGTTGACTACCGTAAGGATGTTGCTGATTTGGAATAGGAGGCACCATATATTGAGCCAGTTCCGGTTTATCGGCAATGCGAACCCACTCTTGCTCGCCGACCGTGCAAACAAGGGTATTCGGAGTTAATCCAAGAGATATAAATTCAGAGGGCAAAACCGGTCCGTGGACCTGATTTCCGTTCCCCACATAATAATATCTTTCCATTGTTTTGTGATAAAACAAATTAGATTTAAGTTTTTCACAAAGGTATTATTATTTTCTCATTCAGCCAAAAGATTTATTGAAAAATGCTTCCGCCTTATCAATTGCCCGAGACAAGGTGCATAGAAAATAGTGTATTAAACACCAGTTAGTCAATGCAAAAACCGTGACATTAGGCCAATTTTAAATGTATTTAAATCAAATGGGCCATTTATTGGCCCATTTATAGAATAAATTTGCAGTGTAAGAAAATAACAACTACTAATAAAACAAATCACCCATGGATTACGACAACTATCCTGAACAAACAAAAGAAGAACCTATATGGTGGGATTTTGACTACCAGGTTCCAACCGAGGAGTTGCCCGACTTATTTGGCCCTTACGAAACTTCTTCGGATGAATACAATGAAAACAATGATAACGACGTTATATAAATAATCGTTGTCACACAACAGAGTATCACATTAAAAA
>CAZKYD010000017.1:0-12181 GCA_964556875.1 uncultured Alistipes sp. | reverse complement strand
TTTTATGAAGAAAAATTTACTTTTGCTTCAAACGGCGCTTGTGCTCTCCGCAATGCCTGCAATGGGTGTAGATTTCACCCAAGACAACAATGAATTTGTCATTGTTGATGATAATGAAAATGAGTGCACCTTCGTAGGTGTTACCGACGAAAACCAGTCCACCATTATTATCCCTGACGTTGTAGTTGATGACCTTGGACGTGAATATGGGGTAACCAGCATTGCAGAATATGCATTCCGCAACAACACCGACGTTACAACCATCGTAATTCCAAGCACCATTACATCAATCGGAGATGGCGCATTCTGGAGCTGTACAAACCTGGTTTCTGTAGTAATTCCTGAATCTGTAACTTATATTGGCCACAGCGCGTTTTACAACTGCAACAACTTGAAGTATATCCAGTTGCCAAGTTCTATCACCTCTCTGACAGATGGTGTATTCCACAGCTGCAGCAGCTTGGAGACAATTGACCTACCGGAATCATTGACTGAAATCGGTGCATGGGTATTTGCTGACTGTGAAAGTTTGTATGAAATCAATCTGCCGGCCAACTTAGCCACTATCGGTGACTTCGCTTTTGCTGAATGCAATAGCCTCTGCCGTATTGAAATCCCGGAATCTGTAACAACGATTGGCCGCTTTGCATTTGCAAGCTGCGAAAACTTAACTTCAGTAACTTTGCCCGCAAACATCGAATCAATCGGTGATAATGCATTCCATTCATCTCCCGAAATTCAGTCGGTAACATATATGGCCGGCACACCAATCTCCGGATCTGCCGATATGTTTACTGACGAAGTGTACGCTAATGCTACTCTTTATGTTCTGGAGTCAAGCTTAGCCGATATCCTGGAAACTTCGCCTTGGAATATGTTCGCAAATATAAAAACTGTATCAATCGTTTCCGGCATTGATACAATCGCAGCTGACGAGGATAACGCTATCGAAGTATACTCGCTCAGCGGTGTAAAACTGTCCAATTCCACTGTGAACCTAGCTACAGGCGTATACATTGTTCGCAAAGGGAACAAGGTTACTAAATTAGTAAGTAAATAATCTTCTCTAATACGTTACAACTATTCTTTCGATGAAAGCGAGAGGAATCCGACCCCATCCATCGGATCCTCCCGCTTTTTCCTTTTGTCGGCTATTATTAAGACTATCGTAACAACGGATATGCCGCTAAACGAATCTTATTAGTCAACAATAATGGGTAAGTATTATCTTGGAGGAAACGCTCAACCTCATTTTTTGCTGCTTGACAGTGATGTCCATTCAAGAGCGACATACACCATATACCGGGAGAAAAAATATCACCCTGGGTACGCACATCATCAAGCACTTGTAAGGCCGGATAAATATATTTTACCGACTCTGCATCACGAGTAAAATGATTAAGATATGCTAAAGCCTTTTCCGCAAAAACTTCATTTGAGCGGCCTTGAGGCGCCAATAGTTCTGCAAATAGCGTATCGCGATAAGCAGAATCAGCTCTGCAAGCTCGACTAATAAAATTAAATTTCTGCAATTTATCCGGATTGGTAATACGACTACGCTGTTCAGCAATAATTTCATCACTCTTTTCCGGAAGGCGTATCGCTAATTCATACGACAATTCAATATAATCATCATCGCTCCATAACGACATATCTCGATTACGCCATTCAGCATATATCTCATCTATAATCGCCGACTTGGTCATAATGCGTGACAGCATACGTCGCAATTGCAATCTTATGCTTTTATCGCTATGCTCCTTGGATAACGTATTAATATTATCTTGAATTTGACAGCTATCAATATCATATCCAAAATGCAACATGATATATTCAACCGATTTAATGAGGTTAGCAGCTATCAAAGGCTCATGCTCATCACGTAACCCCTTGATAAAGGAAGTCACAACCTTTTGCGTATCATCAATTTGACCACGAAGATAATTCTCATAGATGGTCATAATCATAGCTTGACGCGTAACAGCATCCTCTTGATCCGCCCAATTTTCCATTAGGTAATTAAGATCATTGTCGCTCATCGCAAAAAATGCGTATCCACGTCCATCAATATTAGGGATTACATTCGAACCTTGAATATGCAAGGGGATGGTAACAGATTGGGAATATAACTCGACTTCAATATCTTCTCTCTGACTATTACCAACTACTGCAACATTAAATTTCTGAGGCCAAATTAGGCCTCTGCCGATGGGATCAGTTTGCGTAACAATTAAGTTATTATTCACAATTTCAAATGTGATTGTAGGCAATCCTTTCTCTTTCACCCAAACTTCACAGAATTTTTTAATATCGCAATCAGTATGGGAATCCAAAATATCAACCAGGTCGTCCCAGGTTGCATTAGCATATGAATACTTCTTTAGATACTCTTGTATCCCTTTTTGGAATGGCTCTTTCCCCATCATTTCAACAAGCTTGGTCATCATTACCGGAGCTTTGTCATAAATGATATTATTATAAACCAATCCTGCATATTCAAGGTTTGTCAACTCTTGCTGAATAGGAGTCGCACCATCTGTACGATCTTCATTGAGAGCCGGGGCATAGAAGGTACGCAAGCGATCGAGCGAATGGTTCGCAGTTGGCATCTGTGGTTCTGTAATAACAGAGGCATAGTAGTTAGCAAACACTTCTTTTGTCCACACATCGTCAAACCATGCCATTGTCACCAAATCTCCGAACCACATATGCGAGGTCTCATGAGCAATGAGCAACGCACGGTCTAATTCTTCTTGAATAGTCGGAGTTTCACCGACCCACATTCTGATATCGTTATACAATGTCGCCCCGGTATGTTCCATGCCGCCAAATTGGAATCCCGGTAGGATAATAAAATCATATTTAGCAAATGGATAGGGGATACCTGTATACTCTTCCAACCAATCTAAAGCGTAAAACACTTGCTGAAAGATTGTATCAAGTTGGGCCACCTTTTTCGGATCAGTTTCTCGATAATACGCTGAAATCTCTCGGCCATTATGCTCGGCAGTTTGCTTCTGGAATTTACCGGCAACAAATGAGAATAAATAGGTACTAAGAGGTTCGGTTGGCGCAAAATCAATATAATCACAACCATTGCCGATTCGCTGTGCGATAGCAGTAGTATTTGAAATTGCAGTCCATCCTATCGGCACTGCTAACGACAACGAAAATTCAGCTTTTAAGTCGGGCTGATCGAAACAGGGGAATAATATGCGAGCTCTATCCGGCACCAGCAGAGTATAGACAAACTCATCATTGCGATTGAGCGGCTTATTGCCGGCTATAAAATCTATTTTGACTTCATTATTATTTTCAGATAAATACTGCTCAGGAATAATAATATGCTCATCTGCATAGGTATAATCCAGACATTCCCGCCCGTTCACAACAACGTTATTAATATGCGCTGGATTATCAGTTTTGAAGTCTAATATTACCGATTCCAACGACGCCAGCTTAAATTGAATTACAACTTGCCCATCAACATCCAAGGCCTTATCAGAAGGCACATTGAAGGATAGCAGATAACGTAAATCAGAGATAGTTTGCTTGCGATGTTGGGCGAGACTTTTGTCAACACCAGTAGTTAAGGTTTCAGACAATGACGCCGGTAACACTCTTAATAGATTAAGCTCAAAGATAATAGGTTCGCCGGGGTGGATTAGATCACCATATCCTCGAGATCCATATGCCAAATTTGAAGGGACGTAGATGGTAAATTTGGAGCCCTCAGGCATTAAACATAATCCCTCCTTAAATCCATCAATCAGAGTATAGATTGGGAACTCTGCCGCATCATTCGCATCGAATACCGAACCATCCGTATGCCGACCTTGATATTTTACAATAACCTGATCGCTTTCGGTTGGTTTCGGTCCATCAGTTATCGAATCAATCCGATATCTCAGTCCATGAGATGTTCGACAGATGCCCGGTTCTTTATCTAATTGATCGAAATAAGTTTTATCTGCAGAGGAATAAACCGATGCGTCCAATACTTTTAATTCATCTATACTTCGCATTTTCGACTGACCATCTACTGATTGCTTAAGCACCTTGACAATATTCCGCACATTTTCGCCGGTAAGCTCAATCGGCTTCTCGCTCTTGCTATTTAACTCAGAGGCAAAATAGCAACTATCCCGGCTAATATCTCCAAATTTCGCAATATCTTTGGAGTCAATAGTCAGTAAGGTCTTACCACCATGATAAGATTTTGACTTAAAATCAAAATGCGGGGCAGAGTCATCATTTTGACAACCGGTGCATGCAAAGATATCAAATCTGTCTAACGACAACAATTTGTAGCTCTGCAGCTCAGCGCTATTATCATTAGAGAATGATCGGAGTGATAAACAAATTATGCAAACCACGCATAACAGTAGGGATTTTTTCATGGTAGATAGCCGTTTTTGACCTTGTCAAGATTAATCATTGTAAAGTTAATGCTTTTGATAATCAAAACAATTATTTTTACGAATATTAACTCTGCAAGGACAAAAACGGCTATCGGCTAGTCATTTTCTTTATTTACTACCGAACCGACAGGATCATCCGTTGTTGGATTATTCATCCATCGGCGTATAGCCACCATCTTTGGAATCAGACGAGTTACCGAATTTCGGTATGTACTCATCATTATTAATAGAATTAGGATAACGCCAAAAATCATCAGATATCCATAGCACTCTTTTAGCGAAATCATAACACTCTGTCGACTCACCTCAGATAGCGTATCGCTCCACGATGGCATATCGAATGGCAAGGTGGTTCCGTCGATATTATCGGCAGCTTCAATATGATTCTTAACTGATGACCAGTTATATAAACGTTGCACAATTGCCGCTCCGGCAGCATTGCCGATACCACATCGTATATATCCAACCGCACTCAATCCAAAGAAAAAGTAGGAAAACGGAACACTTTGAGAGATATATACATTGGTAATCGATCCAATCATTACTTCAGAAATGCCTACAGCGACCAATGGAATCACAAAAGCCTCTTTATTCGTATTGCCATCAATGAGGAAATACATTGAAGCGATATAGAACAGAAGCATTCCAAACGAAAAGACCAAATATAGCTTTGTGTTCCAGCCCCATTTAACCTTAGTATAAAACGCCAGTAATGCACCCAAAACTACGCCATACATAATAGGATAGTTTAGCGAAATAACATTCAAGGCATCATAACCTAAAACACCATTCAAATATATTGACTGCAACAAACGCGGGGCTGACTGGAGAATCGACGCAACAAACAGCAATAGCATCAGTTTCCAAATAGACCCGAAAGAAAATATCTTCAGGTCAAGGTATGGATTATCATGAAAGCGAGAACGACACCATGCCAAGATAAAAAACACCACACAAATGATCGTAGCTATCCAAATCGGTTGGCTACGCCACCATTCGTAATGCTCGCCATAACAAAATAGCCACATGCCGGAAATAATAAAAGCGCACCAGAGTAGAAATCCTAAGACATCAATACCTTTTAGCGACATATATGGCCCGGGGCGATGATCTGGCTTCATTAAAAAGTAAACCAATGCTACATGAATCATCAGAAGTGCTATAACAAATAGATTCATTAAGCGCCAGTTGCCATAATAGGTAAGATAGGCCGTTGTCAGCCCTGAAAGATAAGTGCCGCCAACCACCATAAAGTATACTGCCGGGAAAAAGACAAAATAGTTGCGTGACGGCGTTATACAAAGTCGGAAATTACTTGTACAGCCAAACATACCCAGCATCTTAAAGAATCCGGCTACAAAGCTTGCGCCCCAAACTACCCACGGAATATTGACACTCATTGTAATCGCTGTGCAAAACATCAGCCCAATCCCAGCAATGAAGAAGAGCTGTCGGCTATACAGCGCAAATTTAAGCCTATACATCACAGGAAAACAAACTGTAATCCCCGCCATCAGGCAATATCCGGCCATCTGGACATCCTCGCTCAGAAATGATATTTCACTTACCATCTGGTTCATCGAGGACAAGTTGATACTTCCGGCATATTGATACAGAAATCCGAAAGCAAACAGCAGCCAAACACGTACACGACGTGGTATACTGTCGCGATACATCAACAGCTGACGTGTACGGATAATTGAATTACCGGTTGGGTAAACAGCTGTTGCCATCAATCCATCATTTCACATTCAACATTCAACCCGGCACGAAGCAGGCTAATATCTTCAGGTGTATTATCTTTTGTGAAGCGAATTTTTACCGGCAAACGCTGTTCAACTTTCACAAAGTTACCTGTAGCATTATCTTGAGGCACTAAGGAATACTGAGCACCTGTAGCATTTGAAATAGCTTCAATAACACCAATATATTTTTTACCGGGCACAGCATCAACCGAGATTTTTACCTTATCGCCAATCTTCATCTTAGAGGTCTGGCTCTCTTTATAATTGGCAATAACCCAAACATCATTTTCGTCTACAATCGACAATAATGTTTGTCCGGGTTGCACCAACTGACCTACCTGAAGGTTGCGACGTGAGGTATAACCATCAACCGGAGCTGTGATAATTGTATATGACAGATTTAATTTTGCGAGTTCCACACTTGCTCGAGCTAATTCGATACTTGCATCATGCTGACCTAATTGCTGGGCTTTCTCATCTTTTGTGAGCACAGTGGATTGTTTTTGACGACATAGCATCTCATATTTCGCTTTAAGCGCCTCATACTTTGTACGTGCATCGTCAAACTGTTTAGGCGTAACTGCCTTATCCGACAATAGAGACTTATATCGCTCTACATCGCGAGCTGCATTTTCCATCTCAACGCGAGTACCTTCGATAGAAGCTTCGCTCACACTGATTTCACTTGCAGTTGTAGTAATCGATGCATTTACGGTAGATTTTCCAGAAAGTGCATTCTGCACCTGCGCATTTGCTTGAGCCAACGCTAAAGCATACTCTGAATCATCAATGATAATCAGCGTATCACCTTTATGAACATAAGAGTACTCGTTGAAACGAATCTCTTTGATATAGCCTTGTACGCGAGCATTAATCGGCACAATCTGTCGACGCACCTGCGCATTGTCGGTAAATGTTGATACATTGAATTTAATGAACTCAGCAGCTATCCACCAGAGGCCAATAGCGAGTACACATAGGATGAAGATATTTTGTATCAGTCTTCTTGTTTTACGATTCATAGCTGATTAAATGATTCCGGATAAATATTTGAGTTGGAAATAATAGTAGAGCACATCGACTTGCGCATTTACCAAGCGCGTTTCTGCATCGAGTTTAGAGGCTGAAGCATCAAGCATATCGGTCAACAAGGATAAATCATTGTTATAGCGACGTTCTACGATACGATAATTTTCAGATGCTAATTCTACATTCTTTTTCTGCGTAGCCACATGCTCGATCGCTTCGATATAACTTTTATAAGCTCTATCCAAACTTCTATCTATAGCCTCGGTCTGTGCTACTTTAGCATCCTGTAATCTTTCGGTTTCCAAGCGAGCAGCCTGTAACTTATGATTGGTCTTATAGAAAGCAGACGGGGTAAAAGAAAGACTAAAGCCTACATACCATCTACTGAGATTTTTATCTAATACCGGAGTATGAGTAGTAATTGGTGCTGCAACCGAAGCTCCGGCATTGAGGCCAATTTTAGGGAGTCGTTCACTCTTGATTAATTTCTCATTTGCCGCAGTTTCGTCCTGCTGTAATTCAAATTTACGCAATGTAGGAGATTCTTGACGGCTTAATAACATCCAGTCTGAAAGGGGAGAAGCAGAGAAGTTAATACGGTCAAAATCTATTTGTGGAATGATTGTAATGCTATCATTAAGATGTAAATAGCTAATAAGACTATAATTGAGATTCTTGATAGTATTGATAACAGTCAATCTGTCATAGTTGAGATTTGATAGATTCAAATCATAACGAGTAACATCATTAGATAGCACCAGTCCTTGCGTTGCGCGAGCTCTCATTTCATCAATCAGTTCGCCGGTGATGCGAATGTTCTCGTCATAAACATTGAGGAGATTCCGGTTTTTGAAGAGTTCAAGATAACATTGCAAAATGAGCATTTTCATTTGCTTCTCTACAATTGCAACATTGTTTTCTGAGATGTTGGTTTGTGCTCCTGAACGAGCAATCTTTGCTGTAATCTCTCCACCTGTATATAATGGCTGATAAACTGTTACCCCAAACGAATTACCCCAATGAGTCATCGGCGATCTGGTTGCATTGGTGAAATCGCGATCTAAAACATACGTATTTCCCAAATAATCCCCCTCTAATGCAATCCCTATATCCGGTAGCCGATTATCTTTGTCGGCTTGATGGCGCACTGATGATATTGCAACATCTTTTCGCGCTAATATAACTTCACTATTTGCATTTTCTACTTGTTGGAATAGGTCTTCGATAGAAAGTGTAACATCTTGTGTGTGTCCTGTCAAAAAGCAACTAAATATCATTACACTCCCAGACCATAACTTATACCAATACTTCATATTATAGTCCTTTGCTTATTTACGAGTGCAAAGTTACGAAAAAAATCCCAACATTTTAGGCATATCGCCCACTTCATGCCTTTTGAGAAGGCAAATAATGATATTATCGTTGCTGCTTGCCGGCCATACTGTTCATCATCTGCTGACGTTGACGAAGACCTTCCTGTGCCGCAGATTGGCCTGTAGGCCTTTTAGCCGCCTGCATGGGACGGGACGATGCATTATTATTTTGCGGAGCATTTCCTCTATGGCTATTATTGCCAGTCCCTGCAGGATTGACTATATCCGCTACTGAATGATGACCCGGATGGGGTTGTGTTGTTGTATTAGTCGGATTATTTTCAAAACGAGGAATACTATCTGTTTTAGCAGAATCTGCATCCTCTTTGCGCTCAAACTTTATACCATAGTTAAACGGGCGCAATGAGAAATAACGAGGTGCAATATCAGAACGCAAGCGGATCAAAGCAATACTGTCAATTCTTACCGTCTCCTTGCTTTCTGGCTGAGCCATTATATATCCGGCAATTCTAATAGGATTATGTGTGGTATCAACTCTTACATTAAGTTCACCAAAGCCTTTATTTCTACCACCCATAACCGCAAAGTTCGATGTGCCATCAGCGTACTCGATTACCATACGTGCTGTAATAGGTTTAATAGATGTTACCATCTTAAAGCGCAACGAGAAGACATCATTATTACGCCAATTTGAGTCGGCCGGTACCGAGAATGTAATCAGTTTAGAAACCGAACGACGAGACAATTCGAAGTGAGTATCTAATGGCCATACATTAACAGAATCGCCATCCATAATAATCTGTTGACCAACGGCGGCTAACTGTTCTTTTTGACGCTCCGTCAGAATCTCGATTGTGCGGTCATAGACCTTCATGTAATCTTCAATATGACGGCCATACCAGGCATACGATGAATCGACCTGCTCGGCTGTCACTCCATGGGCTTCATAAATACTCTGTTTAAGGAGTAATTTAGCGGAATCACTACCATAATCACGATAATTGAGGTCAACAACAGCCTCTGCTATATGAATATCAGCCATTAACGATGCCATATCCTCAGTGTCAAGCACAACTTTATTCTTATCTCTGCAACCGGAAATAAGAAGAGGAATAATGGCAATCAAATAGTAGAGGCGCCTCATAGTCAATTAAGTGATTTAGTCTTTTTACGGAACGGGACTTCGGAAATTTGAGAAGAGTAGAAGAGTATCAAGCAGATCAAGCCCACGGAAATAGCTGCATCAGCAAAGTTAAACACCGGGGAGAAGAATAGAAAATATTCTCCACCTACAAAAGGCATCCAAGCAGGCCATGTCCAACTAACCAATGGGAAGTAAAGCATATCTACTACTTTACCATGAAGAAATGTGCCATATCCACCAGACACAGGGAATAATTGAGCCATTTCCGGAGGCATCGGATTATCGAAAATCAGACCATAGAACATACAGTCAATAATGTTACCGGCTGCTCCGGCGATAATCATGGCTAAACACACAAGATAACCGGTTTTCGCTTGCTGCTTATTGTAAATCTTACACAAATAGTAGATCAAAAAAGCTACGGTTACTATTCTCAAAAGGGTTAGTAGCAATTTGCTCCCAATTTCCCAACCAAAGGCCATGCCGTTATTTTGAATAAAGGCAAGATGAAACCAAGAGAATATCTCATAACTTTCCCCTAAGTAGAAATTGGTTTTTACCCAAATTTTCAGAGCTTGGTCAATAATTAGAATGGCCAAGATTATTATAAGAGCCATAAGGCCGCGATTCTTGAAAGAACCGCGGCTCATAGGCGTTGAGGATGTCTTTTGTTCTGACAACTTGTTTACTTTTATAAAAAGCCTAACATATGTTTGGCTTAAATTACTTCTTAGAATCGACAGCCAAAGTAGCGTGAGGCACAGCTCTCAAGCGTTCTTTGGGAATCAGTTTACCGGTGATACGATCGATACCATAGGTTTTGTTCTCTATTCTGACCAATGCATTTTGCAAGTGGGCAATAAAGAGAGCTTGACGCTGAGCGAGACGGCCGGCTTCCTCCTTTCCAAGAGTAGAAGCCCCCTCTTCAAGGATCTTGAATGTTGGAGATGTGTCGGCAACATCGTTGCCGTCAGAATTCATAACATCGGCGCGGAGCAGATCGTATTCCTTTCGAGCTTTCTGAAGCTTTTCCAAAATTAGGGTTCTAAATTCTTCAAGCTCTTCGTCGGTGTAGCGAGTTTTTTCAGACATTGATAATGTGGATTGTAAGTTATTTCATGGGTATGCAAACGTCCGAAACTTACGCTTTTCCGATTTTTACTTTAACTTCAACGCCATCGATATCAAGAATTTCGTCTGCATTGGGGTTCTCAATCTCACCTGTCGAGACAGATGCTGCGAGAACCTGCGAAGCGATGTAATCCTTAAAATCAGCTATCGCGCCATCAGTCAATTCATTAGGCTCAATAACGACGTTGATACGGTCAGTAATATCGTAATCGCGGCTCTTTCGGATGTTCTGGATGCGATTGATGAGATCGCGAGCAACACCCTCCTTGCGGAGTTCGTCTGTGATTTCAATTTCAAGAGCTACAGTAACGCTACCTTCATTAGCGACCAACCAACCCGGAATATCTTCAGAGTGGATATCAACATCGGCGAGTTCTACAACGATCTCTTCTCCATCGAGTTGGAGAGAAATTGAAGCATCACGTTCCAGACGAGCGATTTCCTGCTGCGACATAGCTCCAATCAAAGCTGCAACAGCCTTCATCTTCTTGCCGAATTTCGGGCCTAGTTTCTTGAAGTCGGGTTTGATAGATTTAACCAAAATTCCGTCTTGATCATCAACGAGTTTCAGCTCTTTAACATTCACCTCAGACAAGATTAACTGCGACATAGTTTCAAGCTGACGGCGCAGTGAATCTGAATTCACAGGCACCATTAAAGCTTGTAGCGGCTGGCGCACCTTAATGTTCACCTTACGACGCAATGATAAGACAAGCGAAGTTACTACCTGGGCCAAGTGCATACGGCTTTCAAGGTCTGCATCGATGACTGATTCATCAATCGTAGGATAGTCGGTTAAGTGAACCGATACGACCTCTTTGCCTTCAGCTTCACAAGCCGGTGCAGTAAGATCTCTGTACAGACGATCAGCGAAGAACGGAGCAAAAGGAGCAAGCAGTTTTGCTACTGTAGTAAGACAGGTATATAGAGTCTGATAAGCTGACAGTTTGTCAGTATCCAGGCCACCGCCCCAGAAACGTTTACGATTGAGACGTACATACCAGTTAGAAAGATTATCATTAACGAAGTCATTGATGAAACGTGCAGCACGAGTAGGCTCGTAGTCATCAAGGGCTTCAGATACATTCTTAATAAGAGTGTTTAACAGGGAGAGAATCCAACGGTCGATTTCCGGGCGCTCTGCAACAGCCACCTGAGGCTCAGTTCCTGTAAAGCCATCTACATTTGCATAGAGGGTTAGGAAGGAATAGGTGTTGTAGAGTGTCGAGAAGAGTTTGCGTGACACTTCGCGAATTCCTTCTTCGTTGAATTTCAGGTTATCCCAAGGTGCAGAGTTGGCAATCATATACCAACGTACAGGGTCGCTACCGAAAGTTTCGATGCACTTGAATGGATCGACGGCGTTGCCCAGACGTT
>CAZKYD010000016.1:0-27507 GCA_964556875.1 uncultured Alistipes sp. | reverse complement strand
GTTACTTTGCAGAGGGAGATATCGTCGCCCATCACTTCAGTAACTTTTACACGTCCAATCTCAGAGTGTGCTTCTTTTGTGCCGATAGTTTTGATGGACTGTACGTTGAATTCGTCTCCTTTCTGAACGCCAAAGGCACTGCCGACATTGATATAGAGCTCTTTCTGTTTGTCTTTCTTTGCTTCGCCGGCTTCTTCAATCTGGGCGTAGAGGGGATAGAGGTGCTCCAAGTAGCTGTCAATATCTTTTGTGATTACTGCCAGGGCTTTATTGATGGCTTTTTCCTGCGAAGAATCCCAGGCGTTGTCGCTGTATTCGGTGGTAGAGAAAGTGTTGCTGGCAATGATGCCTCCGTCGTTGCGATCTTTGAGATTGACAGTAACTCGAATTTGTGCGCGATATCCGGTATAGGGGAGTGATGCCGCCGGGGTTATCAGTTTTTCGGTAGTGGTGATGTTGGTGATAGTGCCGTCAACGTAATAGTCATATCCGCCGGTCGAGGCATCCACTACGCGCAAGCGGCGTACATCAGCAATACCTTGCGCTACGGCTTCGCGCACCGCATCGGCATATTGGCTCAGCTGGCTACTGGTTTCGCCGGTAAGCAGTGCTTGGCCGATTTTCAGCAGTGACGAGCCTACGTTTGTGGATTCTTCTTTCGGCAGGTACTGAATATCCGACATTACGATGTTGTAGACGGTGTTGTCGTAACCGTCGGCGTTGGCGTTGAAGCCGGTCATTGTAAACAGGCTGATGAATGAGGCTGCTAATATCTTTTTTGCGTTCATATTTTTGCGGTATATAGTAAGTGATAATGTGGTTGATTAACAAAATTAGAATTTAATTTTTATATTCCCAAATTTCTCTTTCCCGAATAACTTTTTAGGGAATTGGGGCTAGTTTTTTAGGCAGCCGATGGGCACAACAATGACGTTGTCGGTACGGCGGTATGCCATATCGCCAACAGCTGTAAGGATCATCATAAAAGAGGGGGCTTTCATGCGCTCGGTATCGATGCGTCGATTGAGCTCCAGCAGATTTTTGGCACCATCTTCAATTAGATTATCACCCCCTAATTTTACTTCAATAAGACCATAGGAGCCGTTGCGAAGATGTACTACGGCGTCACATTCCAATCCGGTCTTGTCGCGGAAATGATAGACGCTTCCATCTATCGCTTGGGCATATACTCTAAGGTCGCGCACGCAGAGGCACTCGAAGAATAGGCCAAACGTATTTAAGTCGTTAATAAGGTCGTTGGGGCCTAATCCTAAAGCTGCGCATGCAACCGATGGATCAACAAAATAGCGTGTATCGGATGTGCGTATGGCCGATTTGCTGCGAAGGTTGGGATTCCATGCCGGCATATCTTCAACGACAAAGATACTCTTCAGAGCATTGAGGTACGAGTAAATCGTTTTATCACTCAACTCAGAGGTGTCGTTGTTTAGAATATCATTTAGGATGGTCTGCACACTTGCCTGTGAACCTTGATGCCGAGCATACGATTGCATTATTCGGCGAGTGCGCTGCTCATCGCGATCTATGCCATCAACGCGGGAGATATCAGCACGCACTATGGCTTCATAATAGTTTACGGCATGGCGCAGTGCGGAGGGAGTTCTCGCTTTTTCCACCGCCTTAGGCCAGCCTCCACGGCAGGTCAGAAACGCAATATCTTGTAGGGATAGTTTGCTATTACCTCGGATGTTATCCTTCGAGTTATGGAATAAGGTCGACAGGCTAATATCTCCGGTGGAATCGCCTGATTCCCACAATGTCATCGGGCGCATACGAAGCCAAGAAAATCGGCCGGTCCCGGTGTGTTTCATCTCGGCTTGCTGATTACTTGGCGGCACAGCAGACCCGGTTAAAATAAATTGACCGTCTTTTCGTCGGTGGTCAACCTCAAAACGGACGGCATCCCAGATTTTTACGGCCAACTGCCACTCATCAATTAGGCGCGGCGTCTTTCCTGACAAAATATATTGAATGTCAGTATTGACCATTTGCAGATATTGTTCTCTGCGCATAGGGTCGTCCATATATATGACGCTTTGGGCTGCCTGTTCGCCGGTTGTGGTCTTCCCGCAAGCCTTTGGGCCCTCTAAAAGAACAGCCCCAATGGCGTCCAATTCGTCCTTTAAAATCTGGTCTAAAATTCGGGGTCGATAGTCGCTCATTTTGCTCTAATTTTGATTCTGAGCAAAATTACTAAATATCAATGAAATAACAAAATTTTTAGGGCCTAATTTCCGAACTTGGCGCGATTTTGCTTCCAAACTTGGCGCGGTTTTACTTCCAAACTTGGCGCGATATTGCTTCCGAACTTGGCGCGATTTTGGTTCCAAACTTGGCACGGTTTTGTTTCCAAACTTGGCGCCCCCGGGCATCCTTAGAAGGGGACACTCGGGGGCGCGAAATATGGGGGATTATTCGGCGAATTTATTGGTGAAATTCGTCGCGTGATGATTTGGCCGGGGGATTATTCGGGCGCCATTTCGAGATGGATTCGGTTGGCGGGCAATAGGTATGTGGTAATGAATTGGGCGAGGTCGGCAGGCGAGATTGATTCGATGGTCTTGGCATAGTCAGTCGACATATCCTGACCGAATTTGTCGTACATTCGCATTACGGTTGCCCAATAGCTGTTGTCGGCAAGATTGTCGGCGTGGGATTTGAGCATTTGGCTACGAACACGGCTAATTTCTTCGTCAGTGATGTTGCCTGCTTGGGCTAATTGCTCGACGGTGGCAGTTACAATTTCGAAAGTCTGCTCAGCGTTTTCGGGGGCAACACGGATGTAGATAGGCATAATCAGCGAAGCACGATCGCTGCCATTCATGCCGGCTGAAATGCCGCCATGGGCTTTTACGCTGTAGGTCCAGCCACGGGTTTCGCGCAGGTCGGTCATCAGGCGTGATTTCAGAATATCGCCAACCATTGCTGCTGCAACAACGTTATGGAGCGTGTAGTCGCAGGGGGAATTGTAGAAGGTATAGGAGATTGTTTGCGGTGTCTCCATTGGGCAAGTGAAATGCTTGTTGACCACTCCGGCGGTATAGCGATAGCCAACATCTTGAGCCTTCTCCATACGGCCATTTGTGGGAAGTGATGCGATATATTTGCTGACACAAGCACGAAGCGAGTCAGTGTCGAAATTGCCGACAACATAGAACGTAAAGTCGCTCATGTCGCCGAAGCGATCCTTGTAGAGGTCGAGAACACGGTCGTAGCTGACATGGTTGATGTCATATTCCGATAACTTGCGGCCGAGGGGGTGATGGCTGTAGACATTGCTATGGATAGAGTCACCCATAATCACCGTAGCTCCGGCGTTATTGCTGCTGAGCTTCATGCGTTTGTTGGCGAGGAGAGTAGCGTAAGCGTTATCGTCACGTTGGGCAGAGGTGGCTTTCAGATAAATCATTCGGAATGCGTCGGTCATATCCTTAACCGATGATGATGCTGAAATCTGTTCCTCCATATTTTCAATTGAAACGGCCGATTTTACGGTAGAACCGGTAAGGAGTCGGCGCAACTCAGAGGAGGAATAACCGCCGAACCCACTGACAGCAAGAACGTCGTTGGCAAGATGATATTCCGGAGTGAGCGCCTCGTCATAACCGATAGAGAACCCGCCGGGGCCGGAGCCTAAAATCATTACCTGGTCGGGGCGATAATCCGTTTTCAACACGTTCACCTTGATGCCATTCGAAAGAGTCCAAACCGAAGAATCGAAAATCGGGTGGCGCTCCTCCTTGACGATTGAGCCGGCTTGCGGTTCCTCTTTGAGGAGTTTACCGGTAACAACAGCGTCGACATACGGCTCAACATCCGCTCCATTAATAGCGGCATAAGAGGCAGCCAGTTCCTCGTCGGAAGGAGTTGACATCTTCTCCGGAGCGTAAACGATGATTACAACATTGCGATTGTAGGTAGTAACAACATTGCTGAGATAGCTGTTGACATCTTCCAGGGTGATGCCGTTGACAACACCTTTCATCATCTTGTAATATTGTTCGGCAGAGGGGAGGGCACCGCCGTCGAGATAATGGCGCACATATTTGCGAGCATAGTCGGTGTTGGAGGTTTTGTTGCTGTTGGCATATTCAGAGTCGATACGTGAACGGCAAGCGATTTTTGCACGTTGCAATTCTCCGGCTAAAAATCCTTGCGAAGCGGCGCGTTTCAGTTCCTTGGCATACGCCTCCACAACATCGCGGATACGACCGTTCTTGGCCTGGCCACGCAGGGTTAACGCTTTGCAGCTTCGCGACAGCATGAATTTCGAGTCGCCGATACCGAGATTGGTAAACGGAGCTACCGAGTCCTCTTCAGCGATGTCGAAACGCTCTATCAACATATTGGTTACCAACCCCTTAACTACGTCGTAGCGGAGTTCGTCGATAGTGTTCTCCTTGTCGGAGGCGAGTTCGTCGTGCTTGATGTAGAGCATTACCGAGGGGATAGCCAGTTCGGAATCTTTCTGAACCGTGGCTATAATGCTGCTGTTGTCGTCAACCGGAACGGGCTGAGTGGCAACACCTTTCTTCGAGGCTTTTGCCCAGAGCTGCTTGATTTGAGATTCGATATAGTCAACGTCGACATCACCGACAACGATGATACATTGATTTTGCGGGCAATACCATTTTTTGTAGAAATTGCGTAAAGTTGATGGTTTGAAATTCTCCACGATGCTCATTTGGCCGATCGGCAGACGTTTGCCATAGATGGAATTGCCATAAACAATCGGGGCGGCTTTCTGGAGCAGACGGTTGTTGGCAGAGCCGTTACGCTGGCGCCATTCTCCAACGATAACCCCGCGCTCGGCATCGATATCGGCATCTTTCAGTAGCAGATCGCCGCTCCAGTCGCGCAGGATAATCAAGCAGGAATCTATTACGGAAGTGCGGTCGGTTGGCACTTGGCAAATGTTGTAAACGGTTTCATCTGTCGAAGTGTAGGCATTCAGATTGGCTCCGAATTTAACTCCCACCGATTCGAGATATGTAATCAACGAGTTGCCGGGGAAATGGCTTGTGCCGTTGAAACACATATGTTCAAGGAAGTGGGCCAACCCTTGTTGGTTCTCCTCCTCATTGATTGAGCCAACTTTCTGGGCGATAAAGAAGTCGGCACGATGTTCTGGTGTGTTGTTCTGGCGTATATAATATGATAACCCATTGTCGAGGGTGCCAATCCTGACATTGGGGTCGCGCGGCAACTGATTTGCTGCGAAACCGTTAGCAACGGCTACGAGTAAAAACAGAAGTAAGGTTTTGATTTTCATATGATTGATGTTGTAATTTACTAAAAGGTGAAGGCTACGTTGAGGTCAATATTGTTGCGATTGACGCTGTTGCAGTAGGCTGTTCTGTCCCATTCAATCGCGAGTGATAACCCGTATTTTTCGGATATGGAGCGAGCTACGCGCAGCTCTGCTGAGAAATTTTGCGCTTTTTCGGAGGCGAAAGTGTAGCTCTGTTCGATGGCGTTAATCAAACTTGGAGAGTTTGTGGAGGTGTCGGAGAGATAAAGTTCGGAGTTGAACGGGATAGCGGAATGATATGCCGCGGTTAACGAGCCGCTCCATTTCTTCCCTAAGCGCGAAGTCAGCGAGGCGGTGATGCCGGGCGAAACTTGGTTGAGAGTCTGGTAGCGTGCCGGCTCGCGATAGGCGGTGGTGCGATGCGCATAGCCCACTTCCGGACGTAGCCACAGAATCATCTTGTTGCCCCAGCGATGTTGCCATAACCCTGATAAATTCAGATTAACGGCATTATCAGCATACATAAACAGGCTGCCGATTTGCGGATAAATTGACGACGCTGCGTCGCCGAAGATGTTTTCGGTGCCGTGTCGGCGATAGATTTTTAGGGTGGCAGTAACGCCCCAATCATTCATTGCGCCATAATCGAGCCAGCCGAGTTGGGCGTTTAGCTCCTTATGGTTGATATTCGCCAGCGGCAGTTTGTTGAGGTCGTTGAGAATCTTATTGAGCGTCAGGCGGTTGAACGATGCTGATGCAACAAGGCCTGACCCCTTTGTCGGGAATAGATTGACCGAAACGCCCGGACAGTTGCCTGAATAATAGACATCCATTCCGGTGCCGGCAAAGCGGGTGTAGTCGGTGCCTAATCCGGTCAGATGGTAGATTTTTTCCACACCGGTTTGACTCTTGAAGTCGATGTCATTGCTCTGCTTGTATTTATACCAGTTGACCGACGCTCCGATGAAATAGCTGTCATTCAAAATCAGGCGTCCGCCACCAATCGACAGGTCTAATTTGCCTGTGACATTTTTCGGACGAGGGTCGACATTGCGGTAATACTGACCGGCAGTGTAACCGAGGGTTACGCCCCACGCCCATTTATCGGTGTGGTCGGCATAACCGCCACTGAAATGGTAACGTTCCATCGACATATCTCCACCGATAGAATCGGCCGTGAAATAAGGGTAGATGATATCGGCATCCGAGGTTTCATTCCAAACGATGTTGCGCTGATGACCATTGCGATATGAAGCCGCGCCCCAGAGAGTGGAGCTCTTGTATTTCATATAGGCATTTGCATCGGCATGCCAGTAGTCATCGCCGGTGCCATCTCCCGGCACATTTACGGCTTCGTCGGCTTTCGCTTTGTGATAGCCAACTTCGATAGAATTATAGGAGTCGGGCAACATCCATTGCTTTACCGCCGGATTCTCATAGGCGAGACTGTTCATCTGCCACATACCGTTGTCGGCAGGGGAGATGATGGTTGCAAATATAAGCGGTGCTATCGGTGACATAGTTACTGATTTATGGGTGTTACGCCATCGTAGGTTACGGTTGTGGCCTTTTCCCCTTGATAGTTAATCGAAGTAGATTGAAGTTCAATTTCCGAAGCGATGCAGTCGGGATTGAAATCTACGGATGAGTTGTTGGTATCTTTGAATACCGGACGACCATCGTCGGTAAGGCGGAGCAGTTTGCGGCGTACACTGTGGAAGAAGCGGGTTTTATCCGAGTCGATTGTGCCGCAATAGGTCCAGCCTGAATCCAAAGCCGGAGCACAAAGATTCCAAGCGTATTCCGATGCTACGCTGCAGGTGACTACATCTACAATCCAATCATTAGGCAATTCATAGCCTTGACCGGTCATCGGGAAAGTGCCGGCAACGGTTACGAGCGTATAGTCGTAGTTGTAAATATAGTCCTTGAGGTAGGTGTCTTTGTCAATCGGAATGCGGGCAATGCCGTAGGCCTTGAATCCGCGGTTGTGGAGCATGAAGAAAGAGTTGGTGTAGCAGTACCATTTATCAAGATTCGGCACGGTTGGGCTGTCGATGTCGAGATTTGTCGGAGATGACGAAATATCGTACCATTCAAAATCGGCGTTTGAGAGGTCGAACGAGTTGGGGTTGGAGACGCGGTGGTCAATTCCGGTATCGGCCAGTAGCAGATATTCACCGGGCTGAACGGGATGCTCTGTGCCGTTGCCGGGAATGGTGTAGAGCGCCTGAACATTCATCGCATGATCCATAATGTTGGGGGAATGGTCATACTTCTGAGTTGTCAGGAATTTCGACTCGAAGAACGTGAGACCATCGGCGTAGATAACGTGGTCAGTGTTGTTGTAGAGCTTCACGTAGTCATCGCCATAATATTGATTGCCCGACGACTGTAGGGTCCCGGTGAAAAATACCTCTACGATGATCAGGTCATCGTTCTCGATGTTGTAATAGGTGCTCAGCGTAATTGAGGTCTGAGCATTTGTGATTTCAACGCTGGTTTGCGAAGCGCGCATTGTTGAAATAGCGCCTGATTCCAGCTGAATTTCGGCAACATAGCTGACGTCATATAGCCCGGAAATTAGGCTGATGGAGGATAGCGAAGTGAACGTTGAGGTTTGATTTGTAGCGACATTGCGGAAGCTGATTGATTCGTTGAGAATCGTAGCTCCGGAGAGATCGTCGGGGGTAGTCAGATTTACAACTACATTGCAGGTAGAGCTAGATGTGTCGGCGAATTTTTCGTCACACGAGGAGAATAGCACAACCAAGATGGTGGTTAATATCGTGAGAGTCTTTTTCATATCAAGTTGAGGGATTATAGGTTGATATTTGCCTCCATACCGAAGTAAGCATCCGACGTACGGCGTATGGTCAGTCCGTTGCTCTTGTAATCGGGGAGATAGTCAACGATTCGGTTAACAAAGGCAGAGAGTTTCAGCCATTTGCCAACTTTCTTTGTAACCTTAAGATTGAGGTAGATGGCTGTTGGCACGGTTTGGGTGGTGAAACTTTCGTCGTTATATTTTTTGACAAGATATTGCAGGTAGAGGTCAGTGCGATCGGCTTCGGTGTAGGGGTGAAGCAGACCGTCAGACGCAGCGATGTAGGAGGTGGGCACTCCGTTTTGCCATAGGCGGGTCGTTTTCATCCACCACATACACTGGATTGAAGTTGTGAACACCAGTCCCCAACGCGGAATCTGTGTGTCGAAGGTGAAGTTGGTGTTGAATTGCTCGTTGATACGTCCGTCGTCCATGTTATACAGACCTACATATAGATCGTTAACGGCCTGATTACCTACAACATCCGACACTGTGGCAAACAGTTCTTGCGAATTGGAATAGCGCGACTTAAACCAAGCACCGGTGATAATCAGCGAAGTGCGTAGCGGCTGCCAACGAACGGTGTTGAGTTGGAATTCAACTCCTTGTTTGTCGATGCGGCTGCCGTTGGTAACTTTTTTCATGCCATCGAGAATACGAGTGTCTTCGTAGGGAAGTGACTCCAATGATGGGGGAGTGGTGAGGCTGGAGGCGTCGATCCCACTGGCATCATACTTGCGATAGTCGTAAGCTTGATAGACGGTAGAATATCGGAATCCGGAGGTCAGTTTCTCCTGGAAATAGGTGACCGAAAGCGAGTTGCCTCCGAAATCTACCCCCAAGCGGATTTCCCACTTTTTATTTCGCGCGGCTTTTAGCTCGTAGTTCGTGGCATCCTCGATGTAGGTGCGCAGACTAACGCGGCTCAGCTCTGCCGGGTTGTTAACGTCGTAATAGTTCAGCTGGAGGATGTCGTTGTAATGGGCTTGCGGATAAAGATAGTCGATAGTCGGCATTTTTGTAGTCAAGCCGTAGCCACCGGCCAGGCGGAAGGTCAGTTGGCGATGTCCTACTTCAATTGCCGGGAATTTCCATTCGGCATTCAGACGTGGGTCGACATACACCTTTCCGGCAAGGTAATATCGGCTGTCAAGCGAAGGGAGCTGGATGGTGCGTGCTCCGAGTTGCACATTGAGATTGTTCCCCCCGATAGGGAGCGTCATGTTATCTTCGGCGTAGAAAGATAGCACCTGCAAAGCCGGAATTTCGCTGAAATCGCGAGGGCGAGTGGTCCACGAAGCTGACAACGGGCGCTCCAGATCGTAAACCTGACCGTGACCGTAGTTTTTCGATAGCGACCAATCGCCACCAACCTTGTAGTTGTTCAACCAACTGCCGACACCAACTGTGCCATCTGCTTTCAACTTTAGATAAACATTCATCGGTTGACCGTCGCTAACGAAGTCGGAGATATATTCGCTAAGCAGATATTTGCCATCGTGTACACCCTCCTCCATTGTGGTTGGGGCTACCGATGCACGTTGCGGGGCCACCTGTTTGCGACGTTCAATCCTATCGCGCTGATAGCTTGCCGAGCTGTTGAACGATACGGAGCGGAGCCATTTCAGCGATTCGAAATAGAATTTCAATTCCGAAGTGAAGGCATAACGATTGTATGTGCTTTTGTATTCGTCAATTTTGTTGTAATTCAGGTCGGGATCAACTTTTGAGTTGTCGAACGAGCCGGTATAGTCGAATCCTACATTCCATTTTGTTGTCAACGGCTGACTTTTGAAAGTGAAATTGCCACGAATAGAGCCGTTGGCACGTTTGTAGTTTTCGAGATTGTCGCGAGGGTCTATTTTCGAATCAAGATAACCGCCATCGATACTCAATATGTTTTCGCCACCGATGTTAAAGCCTTTTCCAATTGAGAAAAGTTTGCTAAACGAGTCAGCCTTGAAGCGGGCGGTGACAGGGGTGGCATGGCTCATGCGGCGGATATTAACAACTCCGGAAGTGAGGTTGCCATATTCAGCTGAGGGGATACCACGAATAATTTCAACACTTTCGATATTGTCGGTTGAGATTGTGCGCATATCCACACCGCGGTTTACCGTAGAGCGTTTCCCTTCCGTGTCGCTTGAGGATGAAGAGGGCACATTTTGCAGGTTGGCGTCGCCGTTAATCGGGGCACCATCAACGATGAACGCTGTGCCGAGCGAGGTGATGGCGTAGTCGTCGGATGTAGATGTTGTTGCCCCTGTCGCGGTCATCGCTCCGGTTTCACGAAGGGTGATAGTGTTGGCGCTCCCCATATTCGGGTTCTTGGAAATATTTCCCGGGAGCAGCTCCAAAATATCAGAAAAACTTGACGGTTGGAGATGTTCCATTGCTGAACGGTCGATATGCGAACCGTTGGAAAGTCCACCCTCCTTTGCCGTTACCACCACTTCGGTCAATAGTGTGGTCTGCGGTTGCAGTTCCAGGGCTAATCTGTAGTCCTGACTGAGTGTGATAGTATCGGAGACGGTTTTATAGCCCACATATGAGCCGGTGACGATATATCGCCCGGCGGGCAGACGAACCGACCATCTACCTTCAGAATCGCTATGCGTGGCCTGTGTGGTTTGCCCCGTAATGCTCACCGTTGCAAAGTCGAGAATCTCCCCGGTTGAGGCATCGTTCACACGGCCCGAAAGGGTAAACATACTGCCGGCAAAAGAGGGCAATGCCGATAGGATTATGAGGATTAAAGATAGGTATAATTTCATGTAATAGCCTGTAGAAATTGAGGATACAAAGTTACTAAAAATATAATAATGTGGGAAATACCCTAAAGTGAGTATTACGCATAGGGGCGTGGAGCGTAAAAATACCAACTTTATGGTATTTTGGGGGCGCAACAATGGTCGTAACTTTGTAGAGTAAAAATGCGAATAATTAAATAGTTAATCTTTAACATATATCGATGAGAAAATTTTTACTCTTTGCATCTGCAATATCATTGGCATTCAGCAGCTTTGCTGACGCGCCGGTTTTCCAGTGGGGAAAACTGATTGACTCTCCTCAAGCTCAAGACCTTTCGGCAAAGGTTGTGCTTACAACTGATGGCAACCCCGTTACCCTAAGCCAGTTCGGCTCGAAAAACTCGACAGATTACATCAAGTTTGATGATAAAGAAATCGCAACCGGTGCGGCTACCACAAGTAATTCCGAGAACCTCAACCTATTGGTAATTAAGCATAATGCGTCAGACGGTAGTCTGAAATGGGTAGTGTCGTCGAAAAATGGCGACTTCGCTGTTTCATCTGCTGCGAATATGTGCGCAACCTCTGATGGTGGTGTACTGGTGCTGGTTAACGGTCGCTCAACCGAAGCCGACGCTCTGGCAGCTCCCGTTTTGGTAGATAACTCAGGCGCTGAAGTAAACTTCTACGATTGGAACACCTCGGTTCGTGTTTACAACCAGGTGCTTATCAAAATCAATGAAGAAGGTAATATCGCTTGGGCGCGTAACATCGCTATGGACCAACTCCCTGTCCCTAACGCTTCAGCTACAGGCGCTACCGATCACACCGTTAATGGCGTTACCCCTTCGGCACTCGCTGTTGACGCAGATGGCAATATCTACATCGGTGGTAACTATCGTGCCCCGATGATTCTTACCGGTGATAAAAATGCAACCTATGTGCTGACCGCTCGCAACATTGAAAATTATACAGGAGACACACAGTCGGCTGCCGGCGGTCTGTATGTAATCCGCTTGGATAAGGATGGCAACTATGTAAATCATCTGCGCGCAACCGGTGCACTTACTCGCGATCAAGCTTCGCTCTTCTGCATTGATGGTAGCACACTCTACATCGCCGGTAACGTTAGCGGCAATGTTGGAGACACACTTACCATGGGCGGAAAGTCAATTTCAATGGAATCTACTCTCGACGGTTTCTTTGTAGCCGGCGTAACCACCGACCTCAAGACCGTTAACAACCTCACATACATCAAACCGTTTGCTAACACCAGCAGTACTCATACAACCAAGTTGCGCGATCTGCAACTGATTGGCGATAACCTGTATGTTGTAGGTGGCGGTACCGGTGGCTATGGTGCCGCAGGTTCGTCTGAAGCAGCTGTTCAATCAACCGGCAAACCCGAAGAGGGCTGGTTTATCGCTCTGAATCCTACCAATGGCTCTTGGGTTGGTGCTGCCAACAATGACATTTCGATTGGTGCTTACCTGAACATCTTCCCTTACAATAATAAGATATATGTTTATGGCTATCGTCTGAACAAGGAAACCGGAGCATTCTTGGATGAGTATGAGGCAGGTAAATTCGAGCGTTCTAATCGCTACACTGTAGCAAAGGGTGGTGGTGCTCCTACCGCTTACTCTGCAGCTTTCGATGCCACATCTAACTCCATCTACACTCTCGTTCGTGGTAACGCAGCATTCACTTATGGTGATGACACAACATCTGCAGCTCCCACATCATGGGGCGGATTGCTCGCTACTTACAAGTTCAACACCAGCTCTTCGGCAATCTCAGTTGCTCAATCCGACGAGTCAGCCATGACCGCCAAAGGTGTTGAAGGGAATATCGTAATTTCTGCAACGGATGACACCAATGTAATCATTGTAAATGCAGCCGGTCAGACTCTCGCATCTCAGCAGGTAAAAGCCGGAGAGACGAACTTCCCTTGCTCAGCCGGTGTCTATCTCGTAAATAATGTAAAGGTAGTTGTGAAATAAGCCTTGCAGCTATAGCATAAATTCATCAAAAGTAATTGCAGAAACAGCAATTGCAAAGTGCATAGAATTGCCCGTATAATGCTCGTTGGTAAAATCTTCGGCATTATATGGGCAATTTTCATGTTCATAGATAAAATATTGTAAAAAATATTTGCAAAATAAAGTATATTACGTTAAATTTGCCGAAAGAATACGTAATAACAATTTGCTACGAAAGCAATCGGTTCAGGTGCAAAATGCCATCACGTATAAAAATTAGACTTCAAAAACATTATATTTATTAGTAATCAGTAAAAAGGATAGAAAAATTGGGTTCATTTATCCTTTTCTAAAGACTAAAAAACTTACGAATCCTAACAATCACCGCTATGAGAAAATCGTTATCTCTGATGCTTTCGGCTACGTTTGCCCTCGGGGCAGTCGTTTCGTCGTATGCGGCGCCGTTGCAGAAACGAGGTAGAGCTATCCCGCAGGAGCTTTTCGCAGAAGTGGCTCCCGTTGCTCCCTCCGTTAAGTTACTACAACCGTTTTCGGAGGAATCGGCCCAGCAAATGCAAGGCCTGTTCCAAGTGCAATCAAAAATTCAAGCTCAAAGGGCCAGAGCCGTGAAGTCGGCAACGGCTGCTCAGCGCGCGCTATCGAGCAATATCGACTTGCGTGCCTGGTCTTGTAAGTCACCCTACGGTTTGTATAAACTTATGAGTGATGGCACTACAGAACGAGTATTGGCCAATTATTATACATACTCCTCAGGTTATTATACCGGGGATAAATATTATGCTGTTCGATATACTACTTCGTTGTCAAACGCATGGCGTGACACTTATGAGTATAATAGCGACACAGACACATGGAAAAAGACCCTTGACACCAAGAGCCCCGTATATGAATTAATATCGTATGATGTAGCAGAAGACCCGACAACCGGCACCGTTTATGGTTATTACCTGAACGATGACAAGAACGGTTGGGTTTGGGGTACAGCCGACTATGTAAATTGCACTCGTACAAAGATTGCTGATGCCGACAATACCTTGGTAATGAGTCTTGGTTGCGACAACAACGGTCAGTTCTATTGTATCACTGAAGACGGTAAATTCCATAAGGTTGATAAGGCTACCGGCGAACGTACTGAAATCGGCGACACCGGATTGGCATATAAGTCTTTTTGTAGTGGCGTTTATAACTACAGAAATGACACCTTCTTGACAACCTATTATGACACCAACGAGAGCGGTTTGGCAGAAATCAACATCACAACCGGTGAAGCTACTATTCTGTATAAATTCGCTACATCGGTGCAATTCAACTGCATGTTTATCAACAAACCTGCTGCTGAAGATAAAGCCCCCGCTGAACCCGAAGAATTCAAGGTTGAATGTATTGAAGGTTCGATGGATGTTAAGGTTACCCTGCAGATGCCGTCAACTCTCTTCGATGGTACTCCGGCAACCGGCCAGTCCTTCTCATATAAGGTGCTGTCGGACGGTGTAGAACTGCTGACAGGTAGCGCCGAAGCCGGTGCTACAGTTACTCGCACCGTAACCATGAGCGCAACTGGCAATACCGATTTCGTTGCTTACGCATATAACGAAACCGGCAATTCACCTCAGGTAAAGGCCTCTACATTCGTAGGTAAGGGTACTCCTAATGCTCCTACAAATGTTTCCGTTTCTTGGGCAGACGAAAAGGCAACAGTAACTTGGGATGCCGTTACAGAATCGTCTGACGGTGGTTATTTGAATCCCGCTGACGTTACTTACAACATCACTCGCGTTGAGAAATCAGGTTCAACCGTAGTTGCAACCGGTTATGCGTCCAATACTTTCACCGAATCTTATCCCACTCCCGAGTCATATCAGACTCTGTCATATAAGGTTCAGGCTGTTTATGCTGAGAAGACTTCTTCGGAAGTTGCTTCGAACTCGATTGGTGTAGGTGCTTTTACAGTCCCAATGTCAATGGACTTTACATCGGCAGATAATTTCGGCTATCATACCGTAATTGATGCTAATGGCGATGGTAAAACATGGAGGCTTAATTCTTCTTGTGCACAATATAATTATAGCTCACGTGCTGATGCAGATGACTGGTTGATTTCTCCGAATATCAAACTTGAAGCAGGCAAGGCTTACGAATTAAATGCCACTATCTCTGGTAATGGTTACCCTGAAAAGTTGGCTATTTGCTATGGTCAGGGTAGTACGGTAGACGCCATGAAGAATGTCTTGGAAGAAGTCGACATCCCTTCTACTGTAAGCAAAAAGAATGGTGATTATATGACAGTCTCCGAAGTTATCATTCCTGAAGAAACAGGTTTGTATAATATCGGATTCCATGCGATGTCACCGGCGGATAAATTTTATATTTGGATTAAGGATTATAAGATTACCGAAATGGATCCTTCGGTTCCAGGCGTTGTTGATGATGCTTCGGTAACTCCTTACAATAATGGTGAACTGAGAGCTAAGATTTCGTTCAAGGCTCCTACCAAGAATGTTGTCGGCGCAACTCTGTCTTCAAAGGTTAATGTAGAGGTTAAACGTGGCGATGAGCTCGTTACATACGTAACAGGTAATCCCGGCACGGTTTATTCATTCGAAGACACCGTTGAAGAAGCCGGTACTTATACCTACACCTTCCATACATCCAGCGCAGCCGGCGAAATCGGCGCACTGCAGTCGTTGACCGTTTATATTGGCCCGCTCGTTCCGAGCTATCCCGATAATCTGAGAGGTTATGAATCTGCAAGCGAACCGGGTAACATCATCCTGACTTGGGATGCCGTTACTACCGCTGAAGATGGCACTCCGCTTGATCCCTCAAGTATTACTTACGATATCTATTCAACCGGTTACGATATTGATGGCAACTTCGGTCTGGATAAGAAATTGAACACAGAGCCTGTTACCGGCACCAGCTTCGTTGTAGAATATGGCGAACAGGACTACCAGGAATTCATGCAGTTTGTAGTTCAGCCGAAGCAGGGCACTGCTGAAGGTAAACTTTACTTGACTGAAGCTATTGCTGTTGGTGAACCTTATGAACTGCCGTCAGTAATCTCTAACAAGGATGACCTGGAAACATATATCTTAGCTGCCACAACAACCAATTATGCTAACTGCGGCGTGACTACAAAAGGCTTCTGGTTGGATGCTTATGATGACGATAATGGTTGCTTCTCTGCATTTGCTCCATATCTTGGTGGCACTGCTACCTTCCTGACCGGTAAGTATAAACTCGATGTTGAGCGTCCTTACGTTTCGTTCTATGCTTATAAATACACCGACGACGATACCAATAATTATGAGGTTTCTGTAGTTAAGGAAGGCGTTACTTACAAGGTAGCTACCTTTACTAACGATGGCGTTGGTGCTAAGGGTGAATGGCACAAGTTTAAGGCTGACCTCTCGGCTTACAAGGATGAAGTAGTTCAGATTTCTATTACAGCTATCAACAACTGTAACGCAGGCTACATGATCTTTGATGTCCTCACAATCGCTGATGAGATTGATGACGACCTCTCGATTAAGATGTCAGCTCCCGCAACAGTGGATACTAACGAGTCGTTCTATCTGACTATCACAGTTAGAAATGAAGGCGCGCAGCGTTCCGCTACGAGCAGCATTGATATCTTGCGCAACGGTCAGTTCTACACAACTGCCGAAATTGGCCCGCTCGATCCAGATCAGTCTGAAACTCTGAATATCCCGCAAGTGCTCGGTCCGGATGAAGACTCTGCTACATTCCAGGCAAGTATCAGCTACGAAGCCGACCTCAATCCTTACAATAACGACTCTAAGGTTGTTACGGTTACCCGCAATAAGTCTACGCTGTTGGTTGTTGACAACTTGACCGGCGAGGTTACCGACGAAGGTGTTGCCCTCACTTGGGACGCTGTTGATACCGGCGACAAGACTCCTCACGTATTTACCGAAGACTTCGAAAGTTGTGAGCCTTGGGCACAATCGATTGACTATTGGACATTCGTTGACCGCGATGATGCAGTTGTAGGACGTTTCGGTGGTGTTGCTATCTCGATTATTGCCAGTGATGATTCCAAGGCATCATACTTTGTACTGGATGCTACCAGCGATGAGATTCTGGCAGCCGACTATCCGACTTCGTTTACTGCGCATAGTGGTCATCAGTATCTCTCTGCTATGTATGTTGCGGATGAAGATGTTGCAGCTGATGACTGGCTGATTTCAACCGAACTCCCAGGCATTGCTCAGACTATCTCGTTCTATGCAAAGAGCTATAATCCTACATACCCAGAGACATTTGAAGTGCTTTATAGCGTTACCGATTCTGAAATCGCATCCTTCCAGCGTGTTGATGGTGGATACAAAGAAAATATTTCCAATGAGTGGACCGAATATAGCTTCGACCTGCCCGAAGGCACTAAGTTCTTCGCTATCCGTCACGTCTCAGTTGATGCTCATGCATTCTTTGTAGATGATATCACTTACACTCGCTTTGGTGGCCTGCCATACAATATCCTTGGTTACAATGTTTATCGCGATGGCGAAAAGCTTAATGACGAATTGGTAACTACTAACAACTTCGTTGATCCGCTCTTCGACAACCAGACTCATACTTATGCTGTAACAGCTGTTTACGATCGTGGTGAATCTGAGCTCTCTAACTCTGTAACAGTTCAGACTTCAAGCGTTGATATGATTGCTGCCAAGCAGGTCACAGTTGGTGTTCAAGATCGCCAGATCGTTGTTAATGGTGCCGAAGATCTCATGGTTACCATGAACGGTGTTGATGGCCGCACCCTCTACAATGCTGTTGGTAATGCTCGCGTTGCTGTTAACTCAGGTGTATATCTGGTAACAGTTAACAAGCGTACCTACAAGGTTGTAGTTCGATAATCCCTAATATTTAGTTGTTATCTTACGCCCCACCCTGGGGGGTAAGATAACGCTAATCCTAAAAACAATTTTAGCCGCCTCGATGTCCAAATGGATTTCGAGGCGGCTTTCTTTTTGTTTGAATTGCAATTCTTGTTTGGGTTATGCCCGATTAGGGGCGAGAGCGCAGCAGATATATGGGAATGTAGATAAATGGGAACTCTATCTATTTCTTCAGCGCGGCAAGGGCAGCTTCGTAGTTGGGCTCGTTGGTTAGCTCGCTGACCAGTTCGGTGTAGATTACATTGCGATCTTCATCGAGGATGATAACGCTGCGTGCCAACAGTCCGGCGAGGGGCCCGTCAACTATTTCCATGCCGTATTTTTCGGAGAAAACTTGCGAGCGGAAGGCTGATGCCGGGGTTACGTTTTTGATTCCTTCAGCAGAGCAGAAACGAGCTGCTGCAAAGGGCAGGTCCATCGAGACACATAGCACTACGGTGTTTTCCAACGCGGCGGCTTCCTGATTGAAGCGGCGCACCGACATGGCGCATACCTCGGTGTCGAGCGATGGGAATATGTTTAACACAACGCGTCGACCGTGATAGTCGGAGCATTGTATCTCTTTTAAGTCGGGGGTGACCAAATTGTAGCAGGGGGCTTTTTCACCTACCTGTGGAATTGTGCCATAAGTGTGGCATGGAGTGCCTTTGAAGTAGATAGTTTCCATTACTTAGAAGCTGTTTTTCAGTAAGTTTTAGGTAAGCTTGAGGTTCAATACCAAAAAGATAAATCCGGAAGATTTGAAATCCCCCGGACTAATATAACAGATAACTTTCGCGAAAGTTCAATCGAAAGTAAGAAATTTTTGCAATTTTTTATACAATCAGCAAGCGGAGCAGATAGGTGAGGAAGAGCGCGTAGATGCCGGCAAGGACGTCGTCGAGCATTACACCCCAACCATTGGGCACGAGCTCTAATTTACGGCAGAGCGGGGTCTTGATGATGTCGATTACGCGGAACATGGCGAAGCCGAATAGGCCGAGGATGCCGGTCAGGACATAGTCGCCGCTAACGCCGGCTACCATGCAGGGAATCCATGTGCCTACAAATTCGTCAATAACAACTGTGCGAGGGTCTTCGCCCCAGTAGCGTTCCATGATGCGCGATGTCCAAGCGCCGACTACGGTGGTCACGATTACCAAGGCAAGGGTTATCCAAAATAGGGTGGTTGTAGTCACTAAGAACGATAACCCGTACCAGATGAGTAATGCGAGGAATGCGCCGGCTGTGCCGGGAGCGCCGGGGCAGAATCCTGTGCCGAATCCGGTAGATAAAATTACATGAAACCAGGGTGCTTCTCCGAGGGGGTGGTTGTTATTATTGCTCATTGCTTTTTATGTTGTTTAACTTTGGTGGGCAATTTAGATGCCCTTGTGTTGCCTAATTTTGTGGTGTAAATCAAAACTATAGGCTTATGAACAGCTTTATTGTAGAACAGAACGATGTTATTTTCGTAAATGTCTCGGCGTTTGGACGTCAAATTACGAATGTTACCTTATCCGGCAATTCGTCAGTCGAGGAGTTGATGGCAAGCTTGCGTTTGCAATTGGCTAATCTCGACGGCTTGTTAACCTTGAATCTCCGCAATCGTTCGCAGGGCACTTCTACAAAGGTGGTACTTAGGTTGCGAAAATCTTCCGGCAGTTTTCTACGGGCGCAGATGAAGGGGGATGCAGCGTAAGATGTAATCCTTGGCATTATCCCACGGGGTGTAAATATCTGTGGAGCCCGGCATCAAGGGAATCGGGCGTTCGTTCAGGTCGAGGCGCAGATAAAGTCGACCGGCTTTTGTGCGCGCGAGTATCATCTGCAGGTTTGCCCCCATCGGAACTATCGAGAAATCTTTCCAATGTAAGGCAGTTGTATCAAAATAATTCGTCAGATAATAGCAGCCGTCGAGATGCAGCATTGAGAGTAGTGGCATCAGGGTTTCGGCATGGCCGAAACGGAGCATTACGGCATAGCTGTTTTTCCCTTCGGCGGCTTCGTCGAGAGAGGTCAGTAGCTCAACCAGGAGTTGGGCAGCGATGTCGGCATTATCCGGGGAGATGGTTGTTGTTGACCAGCGGAGATAGTGAGAGAGGTTGGTGCAGGTCCACGCTTTATTGGCTTCCTCTTTGGTGAAATATTTATCCATTACCGGAGCTAATCCCATAGCCTCTACACCTTGAACTATTTTGAAGATAGACGCGGTTATTTCCTGCGCTTTTGAGGAGGTCAGTTCTTTGGCGTAATCGTCGGTAAAGAGTTTACGCGCCGGCGCCGAGGGCATCATTGTTTCGTATTGCATCTGATATGCGTCTTTCCAGTTTCCCTCTTTCAGCCATTCTTGGAAATCGCTGTCGAGGTCGAAGGGACGCAATGATGCCGAATTTTGACGTCCGGCGGAGGTGTATATTTCAAGATTATTATTCAGTCGGTCGAGCTGATGGGTGAACTCATACATGCTCATCACGCATCGAGGCGAATATGAACTGATGGCGGAGATTTTCGCGTTGTTGAGCAACTTGCCGTAGTTGCGCAACATTCGCGAAGCAATGCCACGTTCTTCTGCCATACCTAAAGAGTCGAGGGCTCCCCAGCGGTTGCGCGAATTTTCGTTGATAAAATTCACCAGCTTCAGCAGGTCGGTGCCTTTCGCGCTTAATTGGTTGGCATTTTTCGCTTCGTTCAGCAGGTCGAGCAGCGCGGTGACATCTTTCGAGGAGGATAGAAAACGGGCGCCATGACGCCCTACATGATTGATGAAAACGGCCGTCAGCGAGTCGGGCAGTGCAACGTCCTGATCAGGCGCAATATATGGCATCGAGGAGCCTTCACATTGCGTAAAGCTGTAGGAGGTATCGGTCGGATCGGCTGCTCGTAAAAAGAGCGAGCTGAAAAGAATTATTGTGATTAACGAGAGAGTTCTCATTTTATTCAATGAATATTTATTATATTTGTAGTCACGAAAATACGAATTTATGTTGACTTCTCAAAATATTAAAGAAAGAATTGCTACGCTAAGCGTTGATGATCAATTATCTGCTATTGAGAGCCTTTTGACGTCAGTTACCACCGATGGCGAACGCAGTTTGCTGCTGGCCGAAAAGGGAAAAATCCTTTGGCGCATGAATCGCCGCGGCGAAGCGATGTCGGCTTATGAGCAGGGCGCGCAGTTAGATCCCGATGGCCCGGCAGCTCTGTTGCTGGCTCATTCTCAGTCGATAATGGAGTTCTTTAATCCGGATTTGTTGAATCCTTAATCAGGCAATTCTCTTTTTTGAATCCTTAATCAGGCAATGCAGAATCCTTAAGCCGCCGGCTTAGCTTTCGCGATAGTATACGCGGCGTACGCGGGGCGACACGGAGGTCAGACATTCGTAGGGGATTGTATCGAGCATTTCTGCCATCGCTGTCGCCGGATTTTCCGGACCGAAGATTACAACCGAATCACCGATACGCACGTCGGGAACGTCGGTAACGTCGATCATGCACAGGTCCATACAGATATTTCCGACGGTGGGGCAGAGGCGTCCGTTGACAGAAACTTTCCAGTTACCTCGGCCACAATGGCGATTGAAGCCGTCGGCATAACCGATGGGGACAGTTGCTATCACTGATTTGCGATGCAATTCGCCACGGCGTCCATAGCCGATAGTTTCGGTTTGGTTCCATTGGCGCAGGGCAATAATCACGGAGCGCAACGAGGAGATGGGGCGCAGGGCGTGTTCGGTGCCGTTGTTGAGAACGGGGATGCCATATAGGCCGATACCCAAGCGCGCCATATCGAATTGATATTCGGGGAAACGCAGAATGCCGGCAGTGTTTAGCACGTGGCGTAGCACTTTGTGGGGGAAGTGGTCAACGATTTTCTGAGAGCAGCGTTTGTAATATTCGAGTTGAGAAAGGGTATATTCGTCTTGGTCTAAGCAGTCGGCTGTAGCCAGGTGAGAGAATACCGATTTTACTTTTACTTCGGGGGCGTCGTCGAGCACTTTGAATAACTCCGGGAGTTCCTCTTCGCGGAAGCCGAGACGGTGCATACCGGTGTCGAGTTTAATGTGAATCGGGAACTCGGTGATGCCGGCTTTGCGGGCTTCATATATGATGGCGTTGAGCGATTCGAAACTGAAGATTTCCGGCTCGAGATGGTTGTCGAAGAGCTGGGTGTAATTCAGCACCATTGGGTTCAGCACCATAATAGGCATCTTGATTCCGGCACGGCGTAATTCGGCTCCTTCGTCGCCAACGGCCACTGCCAAATAGGCAGCTCCATGGGCTTGTAAGGTCTTGGCTAACTCCAATGAGCCGGCTCCATAACCTGAGGCTTTCACCATGGCTACTAATCCGGTTGTGGGTTTCAACTTCGAGCGGAAGAAGTTGAAGTTATCAACCATGGCATCAAGGTTGACCTCAAGCACGGTTTCGTGGGTCTTGGCTTCGAGATGGTTTACGATACGCTGGAAATCAAAGCCGGGAGTACCTTTCACCAAGATAAGTTCGGAGGAGAAATCGGTAGGTGTGGTTGCTTTTAGAAATGCGTCGGTAGAATGGTAGGTCTTGCCGGGGATGCCGAGTTTATCGAACATGGCGGTGATGGCATAGCCGATACCGATTACTTTTTGGACTTGGCGACAGCTCAGCAGTTCGCCAACTTTGCGATAAGTTTCAGCCGGGTTGTCCCCCTCGATTACGAGGTCGGAGAGGATGGCGGTAATTTTGCGTTCACCGGTCAGACGGCGATGGGCAAAATCGAGGGCAATTCCTAACGAGGAGATGTCGCAAGTATAGTCATCGTGGATAATCTGGCAGTTGTTAACGCCGTCGCTAACTTGCAGACGGGTGCCGATCGGGCGGAGCTGTTGTAGACGGGTTTCGATTGTCTGATTGTCATAGCCCATCTCTTGCATAATGGCGCGCACGGTCAGCGCGTTCTCCACTTGCCATTTAGCGCTGAACGGCAGAGTGACATCTAATTTATCGTTGAGGCTCCATCCTACTAATTTTTTGTTGGGGTATGTTGCGGCGATAATTCGCGCGAGGTCGGCATCGTCGGCGGGGTAGATGATTGTCGACGCATTGCGTGCAAGAATCAGTTTTTCGTTGATTTTCTCTTCGCGCGAGTTGAACCCTTCGTCATGTTCGTCGCCGATATTGGTGATTACGGCTATGTCGGGTTGAATGATCGGGGCTAATGTCTTCATTTCGCCGGTGCGGGAGATTCCGGCTTCAAACACACCGAGAGTGTTGTTGGCTGACAGACGCCAAACCGATAGCGGCACACCGATTTGCGAATTGTAGCTGCGCGGGCTGCGGCAGATGTTCCATTCCGGAGCCATCAATGAGCAGAGCCATTCTTTTACCATAGTCTTTCCGCGGCTACCGGTTATGGCGATAACCTTGCCGGAAAAGTTTTGGCGCTTGTTTGTGGCAATTTGCTGAAGCAGCCAGAGGGGATTGTTCGTTTCAATGAAGTGCGCTTCGGTAAAGAAGTTGCAATTATTGGCATTGATGAATGTCGGTTCAACAACGAAGGTCCTTACACCTTGACGGTAGAGCTCGCGGATATAGTCGTGGCCGTCGCCTGTCGGGGTGCGCAAGGCGAAGAATATGGTATGTGAAGCATCGGTTAACGACCGAGAATCGGTCAGTGGAGAGAGGTCGGCTGGGAGATCATTCAAGGAAAACATCAATAATACTTATTGACCAGTAAATAGGTTATTTTTGAGGACGGTGGAGAGAGCGGCGAAAATCGCGCAAACGTGAGGCTGCCGTTTGACGGGTAGCATCAGTGAAGAATGTTTGAGCAAAATTTTCGTAGATATAATCAACGGCAACTTCCGAGGGGTGGACCATGTCGGCAGCATAAAAACGGTAGTCGCGCAGGTCGTCCATCATTATTTCGTAGGAGGGGAAATAGCTGATGAGCTGCGGGGCGGAAGCTGCGATTTTATCGCAAGCGAGGAGGAGAGTGGCTTTCGAAATCTTGTCGCCATGAAGGCCGTAGGCTTTATGGCGAATCGGAGAGACGGTTAGGATAACTCTATTGAGTTTCGGACATACGCGTTGGAGTAAACTGATAGATTCGGAGATCGCTTCAGCGCATATTTCCGAGGAGATATTTTCTACGGAAAATAGGTCGGGATGCTGTTTGTGGCAGTTAGCTACGGTTAATCCTGTAGATTTCAACTTGAAGCAGCGGGCCGAACCGAAGGTTAGAATTACCGTGGTCAGTTGGGTGAATTGACTGCGCAACTCGTCGAGACGCGAGTTGACCAGTTCGGCAGCTTCTTCAGCCGTAGGGCGGGAGAAGATAGAATGAAAATCATAACTGCGGAATTTCCCTTCGTGCTCGAAGAAGTCGGCAGGGGTGTATCTGCGGCCGCGAACCAGATTGCTTATCGAATTGAGAATGCTGAGCGGATTGTAGAGTGTGCCCATCGGATTTACTTCGATGTTGAACCCTTCAGAGAGCATTTTGTCGCCGATATTGTCAGCAAAACATGAGCCGATAGTCCAGATGGTTGAATCATGGCTAATGGTGCCTTGCAGCTTATCGGTGATATTTATTTCTGTTCGAAAAAGCATATTAATAATTTCTGGATTCTAACACATTTCGGGCTCCGAATGGGAGAGCTGGTTAATACATTTCAGGCTCAGTACGGGAGAGAGCGGATTAATACATTTCGTAGTCGATAGAGAGCACTTGGAATTCGGTGCGACGGTTAATCTGGTCGGCGGCTTCGGCGTCTTCTTCCGACAGGTTTTCGATATACTCCGGCGTCAGCACATCCCCTTCCTTAAACTGAGGATAGAGACGAGCAAGCTTCTTGGTGATGGTCTTGGGGCGGCTCTTGCCGTAGCCTTGCCATTGCAGGCGGTCTTCTTTGATGCCGACGGAGATGAGATAGTCGATTACCGATTTTGCTCGGCGGCCCGACAGTCCGATGTTGTATTCCTCGGTGCCGATGCGGTCGGTATGCGAGGCCATTTCGATGGTGATATTGGGGTTATCGCGCATCACTTGTGCCATCTCATCGAGAGCCTCCTTCGATTCGTCGCGGAGCGCGGCTTTATCGAAATCGTAGAAGATATTGTCGATAACTACCGGCTTATTGATTGAGGCGAGAATGAAGTCGACGTTATATTCGGCGTCTTCTTCGGCTGAGTCGGAGGTGAATTCTTGTTTCGCATTCAGATACCCTTTTGCGCCAGCTAACATTACGTATTCAACGCCGCGCTGCAACGGGAAACGGAACGATCCGTCGGGGTTGGCTACCGCTTTCTGATTTGAGCCATCTTTACCGATGATGCGGATTACGGCATTCGGCACCGGCTCTTCGTCGCGATCCAACACCCATCCTGATATCCAAATTTCCAAGTCGGGCAGGATGAAGGAATAGATATGGTCGTAACCTCTACCGTCGCCGCGGTTTGAGCTGAAGAAGCCTGATTCGCCGGCCCCGAAGGTGATGCCGAAATCGTCGGCTGAGGAGTTCATGGGCTGACCCATGTTTTCAACTTTCCAACCTCCGGAGGGAGTGAGCGTTGCTTTGAAGAGGTCTAAGCCGCCAAATCCGGGATGGCCGTCTGACGCAAAATAGAGAATGGAATCGGTGCGTACATAGGGGAACATTTCGTCGCCGGATGTGTTGATAAACTCTCCAAGGTTTTCCAATGAGCCTACCTTGTCGTTAAGGTTTACGCGCCAGATATCTTTGCCGCCTGAGCCGCCTGGCATATCCGACGAGAAATATAACCAGCGTCCATCCGGACTTACGGCAGGATGGCCCATGGCTGACACGGTGTCGTTAATGATTTCGTATTTTACGGGAGCACTCCATTGAGCATCGGAGCGCTGAGATGTAAAGATTTCAACAGAGGTGGAGGCGTTCGGTTCGCGGCGAGCGCGAGAGAGATACATCGTTGTGCCGTCGGGGGTAAAGGAGCAAACGCCTTCGTCCATTTCGGTGTTCAGCTCCCCTTCAACGGGTTCAGGACGCTGCCATTCTCCTTTTTCGTTTTGCTTTGCCATCCAGATATCCCCTTTTTTCATACCGGTAATTTCGCTCTTGTTGTCGCCGGTAACTTTCTCGTTAGTGGTGGTGAAATAGAGAACATCGGGCGTGCTGCGGTCAAGGAACATCGGGGCGTAGTCGGCGCGACGCGAGTTAAACAGCTTCGCTTGCTTAACGACATAGCGGGTAGGGGAGTTCTTCTGATTTGCTGCCCAACGGCAACCGCTAAGACCGGTTTGCGCAGTAGCTGATTGCGGATTTAGTTTCAGATAATCTTCGTAGGCTTTGATTGCAGCGGTATATTTTCCTTCCTCTTGCAGCGATTTTGCCATCAACAGAGTGGCGGTAGAGTCGGGATATTCATAGCGAATAGCGTTGGCGAATGCCGAGGAAGCTCGCGCACTCATGCCGAGCTTGTCGTAGCAAAGGCCCATCTGATAAGCTACCATTCCGCGTTGTGGACGCTCTTCTTTTTTGGTCAGCTTATTGTAGATTTTGCGGTAAGTTTTTTGCGCTTCGAAGTATTCTCCGCGGGCAAATTGCTCATTGGCAGTGGAGAGTTTCGCTCCACCGCACCCGGTCAGCCCTCCCATCAAAATGCAGGCTACGATTAGCATACCTACCGCTTTGACGAGTTGCTTATTTGTAAGTCCGGCTTTTGACATTCCGGTTCTGATGAATCTAAATTCGTTTAATCGCATACAATATTAACGCACACGCACGCGTAATTCGTATTTTTTGCGCTTGATTTTTTCTCTAAAAAAACAACTAATCTTCGTTGACTATTTGAAGATTAGCTGTAGACTTGCTATGCCGGGTTATTGAAGTTGCAGAAGCTGATTATAGCTCGGAATTTCGCGAAGAAATTTGTAGGTGGCGGTCGTAGGTGAGAGCAGGCAGCAGAAATGGCGCAAGCCGTTCGACACAATAAGTAGCCGTGCACCCATCACCATGTTGTAGCGCGCTATTTGATCGAAAACTTTTTGGGTAATTTCAATCTCCGGAGCTTTATATTCAACAATAGCCAGGGGGCGGACATCTCCTCGAGTAAAAAGGACCGTGTCACACCGGCGACGCGTGTTGTTGAACTTCAATGAAACTTCGTTAGCCATCAATCCTTCGGGATAGCCCAAAGAATTGATAAGATAGTCAACGAAATGTTGCCTAACACGCTCTTCGGGTGTTAGGGCAACATATTTCTTTCGTAGACGGTCGAATACGCGCAGAATCCCGTCGTCGCATCGCTGAAGCTTCAGCTCCACCGGTGGTAGATTTAATATCGGAAATTCTGCGGGCATAGTTTAGTTATAGAGATAACGTTTAATCGAGTTTTTGGGAGTTTTCTCAAATTCGTGAGGAATCAACTGAATGCTGTTGACTCTTTCATACGGTGCAACCAACGAGTTGAGGTCCTGGCGGTTCAGCTCCATCAGTTCCTCCACTTTGTTGTAGTCGATGCCGTCTTGGTCGATTTGGCTGTAGTCGGGATATACAATTGCTGTCAGACCGTTGCCACGTTCGATTACCAAGCTTTCGCAGACGTAAGGCATATTGTTGAGCTTGGCCTCAATCTCTTCGGGATAGATGTTCTGGCCTGACGCCGAGAGAATCATCGTCTTAGAGCGACCGCGGATAAACAGGCGGTTGTCTTTCAGAGTTCCCATGTCGCCGGTGTGGAGCCAGCCATCCTTGTCGATAGTTTGAGCGGTAATTTCGGGGTTCTTATAGTAGCC
>CAZKYD010000015.1:0-27695 GCA_964556875.1 uncultured Alistipes sp. | reverse complement strand
GCACTCCTTCATATCTTGTGTACTTATTGAAAAAACACAATTACAACTTGGAGCAGATGTCAACAGTAGAGTGCGATGCTGATGTGTTGAATAGCGTGGATTCGCAATCTACAAATCCCATACCGGTAATATATCAGAGTGGTTATCTGACAATTAAGGACTATGATCCGCGTTTCGGCATATATAAACTCGGATTCCCAAATGTCGAAGTTGAAGATGGGTTCATGAAGTTCTTGTTGCCTTATTATTCGCCTATAAGCCGTTCACAATCTGCATTCTATATTGCTAGATTCGTTGAGGAAGTGGAGGCCGGCAAGGTTGATGACTTCTTCAAACGTTTGTCATCACTGTTTGCTGACACTCCGTATGAGTTGGTGAAAGACCTTGAAAATCACTATCAAAATGTGCTGTTCATTGTTACGAAGCTTATGGGATTATATGTCAAGGCAGAATATCACACATCTGAAGGCCGTATAGACCTGGTGCTGCAAACCAACGACTACACCTACGTGATGGAGTTTAAGTTGAACGGCACAGCCGAAGAAGCCCTTGCGCAAATCAACGACAAAAACTACGCATTGCCATTTGCTGTAGACAATCGCACACTCGTAAAAGTTGGTGTCAACTTCTCCTCGAAGACCCGCAACATTGAGCGCTGGCTTGTTGAGTAATTGAGATCAGGTACGGCAAATTGTTGAGATAATGTGGAATAATTTAAACGAAAAAGAGAGGGGCCTATCGCAGGTGCCTCTCTCTCCATTCATCACATTATGCTTACAATTAAGTGCTTTGTCTCTTTATTAACCAACGAGGTTAAATTCGTTGTTGTAGTATTACCTATCTAAAAGGTGCTGTTTCAAAGTTGTCTGTTATCTCTGTTCGCTTTTCTGATAATTAAACAAGTTTGAAGGGATAATGTTTACCCGTAGCACGTTAAATATCATTTAATTAGTAATCGCGAAATGCAGAAATTTGCGACTCGTTATGAAATGGATATTTATATATTTTCAAATCGCCCTTCAACAATCGGCCAGTCTATAATATCCCAAAGTTTATCAAGCGCTTCTTTGCGACGGTTCTGATAGTCGAGATAGTAGGCGTGCTCCCAGAGGTCGAAGGTTAGGAGCGGTGTGCGGCCTTGTTGGAGCGGGTTGCCGGCATTGGGTTCTTGGGTGATAAAAAGCTTGCCGTTGGAGTCGCCGGAAAGCCATACCCATCCTGATCCGAATAGCTTGACTCCGGTATCAACAAATGCCTGTTTGAACTTTTCAAACGAGCCGAATTGGCGGTCAATTGCCGCTCTGAGGTCTCCTTCGGGCTCTCCACCTCCATAAGGCGAGAACGAAAAGAAGTAGAATATATGGTTCCAAGCTTGGGCGGCATTGTTGAATAATGCGCCTTCCGCGTCGTGGATGATATCTTCAAGAGGGCACTCTGAAAAACGGGTGTGCTCGATAAGTGCATTGAGATTCTCAATATAGGTTTTCGTATGCCGACCGTAATGGTAATCTATAGTTTGTTGAGAAATTACAGGTTCCAATGCGTTGTTGGCATAGGGTAATTGTGGTTGAGTGTATTTCATATCATGATTGGCCGTTGAATATATTAGATTTTATAAAATGTTTTAGTAATCTAACACACCAATCAGAAAAAAGTTCAGAAAAATCTTCGTTATTGCATGAACAACAATGAAGTAACGGTGGCGATGTAGCTTATTTCGACTTGCGACGGCGTAGTTTGCGAGCAATCGAGCGATGTCGGTCGGCTTCTTCCGAGTCGCCCATGGCATCGTGGAGAGTAGCCATTCGTTCGTGAAGTGGGGCTGAGTCGGGGTTTACTTCTTCCGCAGCTAATAGGTAGTTGAGGGCTTTGTAGCGATTCTCCTCTGTGTCGGCAGAGTTTTCTGCCAATAAGCAGTGGAGTTTCCCTATTGCAAACAGTGCATCGAAATCGTTGGGCTGGTCTTTCAGGATTTCTTCGAAACAGTTGGCAGCCGAGATGTAGTCGCCACCATCCATGGCTGCTTCCCCTTTGAGGCGCAGGGCTTCAGTGAAGTCGGGCGCAACGCGTAGGGCTTTATCGAAGTTGGCAATGGCAGCGCCGTAATTTTCATCCGAGAGGCAATCCATCCCCATTGAAACATATTCTTTGGCCAATTCGAGCAGCATAATCTCTTTTTCGCGCAGTTGCGATTCTAATTGAGCGATGCGCTCTGTAGAACGGCCCAGGCGGAAAAACTTTTGCTTCATTAGGCGATTGACAGCCTGGTTCCGCAGCTCATCTCGACAGTATAGCCCTTCGGTAAAAAGGTCAACAGCTCGATCAAACTGTCCTGCGTCAAAAGCTTTTGCCGAGCGATGGAAACAGTCATCGGCTTTTGCGGTGTTCATCGCTGCGGAGAATATGGCAGGATTGTTAAAGACGCCGCTGAACGAACGTATGGCGGGATTGACAAAGAAGTCGTAGGGATTCACCTTAGAGCGTAAAGTCAATCCTTCGAGCGATTGACAGCGGGATAGCGCTACATAGGCTTGACCGGAGGCGAAGGCGCCACCTTGCATATCAATGATAACACGCGGGAAAGTCAAGCCTTGACTTTTGTGGATGGTCAGTGCCCACGCCAGGCGTAGTGGATATTGCGTAAAAGTGCCGAGCACTTCTTCGGTAATCTTCTTGGTCTCTTTGTCGTAGCGGTAGCAGACATTCTCCCAAATTTCGCGGTTTACAACGTGAACCGCTCCATTCTCGAGAGCTACCTCGAGAATATCATCAGAGATGGAGTGAACTTTCCCGATTGTGCCGTTAACCCAGCGCCTCTCTGGGTCGTTGCGTACAAACACAACCTGCGCGCCGACCTTTAGGTCTAAAACGAGCGGTGCGGGGAGTGAATTTTCAGGGAATTTATCGCGGATAGTGCCCTGAAAGTTGTAAAGCTTGCGGCGAAGTTTCTGCAAGTGGTCAGTGTTGATGGCATCCACAGTATCGCGCTTTGGCGCTAAGGTCATGGTGAAATCCTTCTTGCTGCTATTCGAGGCTTCAGGATCGACGCGACTATTGAGCGTTGCAATATCTTCAGGGCTGACGCATCCGGTTCGCATTCTGTCGAGCATACTGATAAAGGTGGTATCGGATTGGCGATAAACCTTTTGCAGTTCAATCGGCACTAACGCAAACTCGCGGAAAACTCTCGCCGAGAAGAAGTACATGTTAGGGTAGAGGTCGCGGAATATGTCGCGCATATCCGACGTTACTACCGGCTCTAATTGGAAAATATCTCCAACTAGCAGGAGCTGTTTGCCGCCAAACGGCTCTCTAAGTTTGCCGGAATAAAGGCGTAGAACTTTATCGATAAAGTCGATAATATCGGCCCTGACCATCGACACCTCGTCAATGACGATGAGCTCCAATTCGCGTATAAGTTTCTGCTGCTCCGACGAATGTTTGAGGCGTTGGCGTAGCGAACGTATCTGCAGTTCGGGATCGTCGGGCAGTAGCGGCTTGAACGGAATGTGGAAAAACGAATGTAGCGTAACGCCTCCGGCATTCACAGCAGCGATGCCGGTAGGCGCGAGCACAACGGTTTTCTTCTTCGTGTTCTCTACTATATAGCGCAGGAAAGTTGATTTCCCGGTGCCGGCCTTACCGGTCATGAAGACCGATTGGCGGGTGTAAGAAATCAACTTCCAGATATCCTGAAACTCAGGATTGTCGAGGTCGAGATTTTGCGTCATTTAGAAACGGTAGCCAAAAGTTGCTACGATTTGCGACTTGTTGTCGGTTAGTTTTGCAGTAGGAGCTGCTGACCAGTTGCCGTCATAGTCAACAAAGGGGGTAAAGGCGTTGAATGTCGAGGTCTGATGCTTATAAACATAAGCTAAGTCAACATAAAAGCCGCTCGCTTTGTAACCTAAGCCACAGGTAATATAGTCTGTAGCGTTGTTGACGGTGTATGAGGTGTTGAATCCTGCGGTAGAAACTTTGAGGGAGCCGGTAGTCGAGAAGTTGTTGGCATCCTTATATTCCTTTCCGGCAGAGGAGGAGACGTTGCTGTAACCTGCACGAACCGAGAAGGCTGGAGTCACGCGATATTCAGCACCGATGCGGATGGTGTTGGTGCCTTGGAAATATCGGCTGATGTTATCGTTGACTCTTGTCAGTTCATAGCCGGTGTCATCCTTTAACTTCATATCTCCATAAGCGTCATATTGATAGTCGAGGCTGACGATAGCTCGGCCGCCAATCACGCCTGCAATACCTGCCATTACTTTCCAGGGGGTGTTGAACTTGAAAGAGTAGCTATCGCGCGGTGTGGATTCCGAACCGCTAAAGCGATAAGAATCGTCGTTGGCAGATGAGAAGTTAAAGTAGGTTTCGCCGTAGCTCGACGAGTCGAGCATATAGTAGGTAGGAGTGTGAACGGCTAAACCGATACGCAGTTCGTTGATAGGTTTGATGATCGCACCAATCTTAAAGTTAGCTCCGGTGCCGGATACTTTATGATAGGCGTAGAGGTCGGCTGCGTTGGTTGTGCCGTTGGAATAACCTGCGGGGTAAGCCGGAATCAAAGAATTGTCGATTTTCTCAGAATAATAGTATTCTTGAGAGTAATCCATATCGGTAATGCCGACGCCCATACCGATGTAAACTAGGTTCATGATACTACCACCGAGGGTAATATTATATTCATCAGCGTGACCTTTTTCACGGACGGTGAAATTGGCAGAACCGCTCGACGGATTAATCTTGTTGCCAAGATAGTCTGTGCCTCCAAAATGCCATAGACCGCGATACTGGTCGGTTTCGTAAACATCGCCGTTCTCTTGATAGGTCTCCGGGTTAATCATGCCGGAGTTGTAGAACAATACGCTCATCCAGTCGGGAGCGTCGGCGCTATAGTTATCGTAGGGTGATAGTTCAATGCCGCCATTATTCGACCAAAGATACTGAGGATCGACGCCGTTAGTTTCCGAGGCAATATAGTTTGTCAGAGAGGTCTGCATATTGCTTAATCCACCGGTGTGCATACGGTCGTAACGATATAAGCGGTTATAGGTGAAACCCCATGAGAAACTATTTTCATTGTCGTTGCCAAAGAGAGTCGTGCCGACATATCCGGCGTTGTTGAGATTGGCAACTGTGTTGCTTTCAGATTCGCTACCGCTTTCCCATTGAGTGTTGTTGGAATTGATGTCAACACCGATGGATAGACCGATATCGCTACCGCGATACATGGCGATGCCGGCAGGGTTCTGATTGATGGCCGAAAGGTCGGCACCAAGTGCGGTAAACGCACCTGCCATTGACATGAAGCGGGCTGAGCCGCGCATCTCTGTCTGAGAGAGGTTGAGAGCATCAATGGGGCTTTGAGCATACACTCCGGCTACGGAGCATAGCGCACAAGCTGATATAATGAGTTTATTCATTGTTTTCGGTTTATAGTTTAAGTGAGCACTTATGTGAATAGAAGCATTAGCTGAGTAGATGCAATAGCCGGGAGCGATTAACGGCCTCTGTGACCGCCGCCACCACCGCCACCGCTGTGGCTACCACCGCCGCCACCGAATCCTCCGGAACGACCGCCGCCGCTAAAGCCGCCGCCTGAGTTGTAGCTGCCTGAACGAGAGGACGATGATGAGTTGGAACTGTTACGGGTTGATTGTGAAGCTCCGAAGTTGCCACTTTGACTGGTGGTTGATGAGCCGGAATGATTTGTGACAGTGCCGGATGTACGTGAACCGGAGGTATTGCTAATGCCGAAGTGAGAATTTCGACCGGACGATGAACCGCCGTATTTACCGGTTGAACCGTTGCTTATTGAAGATGCGCTAACCGGCGGGCGATAGCCTGGACGGTTTGAGCTTGAGCCGCCGTAGTTGCCACGGCTGCCATTGATTGTGCCGAGGTTTGTGCCGCCACCTGTACGCGGACGATGTCCGGCTGATGGGGTAGTGAAATGTCCGGGATGCGTATGGCCGAAATCTCCATAGTAATGACCTCCCCAACCATAGCCGGGAATGGTGTAACCCCATCCCCAACCCCAGTTGGTGTAGTAGGGATTCCAGCCCCAGCAGCTATAGGGATAGTAGCCGTAATAGTAGGGGTAGCGCCATGAGTTATAGGGCCAGTAGTATGAGTCGTAAGGCCAATACCAAGAATCGTAATAGCCGTAATAGTTATAGGGGTATCCCAGGCCGATGCTGAAGGTTACGTTGCTGTTGGATGCAGAGTTGTAGCCGGCATCATAACCCGAGGTATAGCCTTCGTTATATATGTCGTTGTAGGGATCGTAGGTTGTGGTGCCATCGCCATTTTCTGAAATAGCTTGGCGTGCAATTTGCGAGTTGTTGAAACGCGCTAAATTGTAGGTGGCAGTCATGTTCTCCAGGTCTTCAAGCGAGATGGAGTCGGTTGTTTGTAGGGGAGAGGTGCGACGATTATATTCATCAACATCTCTGTCTGAGCCGATGCGGCCATACTGATAGTTGTCGGCAGAATTATATATGCCTACATTATTCCAAGGCACATATTCCGTGCCGTCGAAATAATACATTCCTACGGCTTGATTGTCGGACGTTGTAGTCTTGGTTTCAGTCTTCTTTGTAGTCTTGTTCTCTTTCTTTGCTTTTGAAGCATTATAATATAAATCGTCATCGTAGTAGCCCTGGGCCGAGATGACACCAACTGATAGCGCAAGGGTCATCGAAAGAGCCATAGCCCTTTGAAATTTACTTAGCCTGAAGATTGGCGACATGGATTTTAACGTTTTCATATCGGTAGTCTTTTTTTGTTTTATCAATAGACCATGAAACGAGGAATGCGTTTAATCGCAGTTTGCCCCATTTTCTACAAAGTTAATGATTCTCGGTCAAAATGACAAAAAAATATGCAGTTTCGGACAATTGGAAATGCATAAAAGGGTAAAGATGGTAGATGAACGGGTAAAGATTGTAGATATCGCGTGGATTTTGTAATTTTGCATTGATTTCTGTAGAGAAATTTTGAAATTTAAGCAAATCCAGATCCCCTTGATATATCCCGAAACTTTTGAATATAAGGTAGGCTTCACCGCCGTAAGAAATAGTATAGCGGAACTTTGTAGCTCTGTGGCAGGTAAAAAGGCTGTTGCAGAGATGGCGTTTATGACCGATTATTCGGCGATAACGTCGGCGCTGCGAGCTGTCGATGAGATGGTGCGCGCCAGTTCGGCCGACGGCGGATTTGCTTTAGGGACGGTGCCGGATTTGGCTACAGCGCTTGCGCGAGCTCGAGCAGAGGGCGCATTCCTTTCGGCTGATGATTTCCTTTTGGTTGCAAAATCGTTGACAACAGCGTCGGAGGTTTACCGCTTTTTTGCCGGAGAATCGACCGATGATGATAACTATGTGGTAGCGTATCCCGAGCTACATGCTCAGTCGGTCTTAATCAATCCGTTGCCCATGTTGGCGCGTGAGATTGATAAGATTATTGACCAATACGGGAACGTAAAAGATAATGCATCGCCGAAGTTGGCTGAAATTCGCGCAGAACTTTCAAAGATTTCCGGAACGGCTAATGCGATTCTCCGTAGGGTAATGGCGAAGGCTGTTGCAGAAGGACTCTTGGAAGCGGATGCTTCTCCCTCGGTGCGCGACGGCCGTTTGGTGATACCTGTGCCTCCGATGAATAAACGCCGTATTCAGGGTATAGTGCATGACCAATCAGCATCCGGAAAGACCTATTTTATAGAGCCGTCGGAAGTTGTTGAAGTTAACAACCGTCAGCGCCAGTTGCAGCTCGATGAACAGCGCGAAATCGTCAGAATCTTAACCGCTTTAACCTCAGTTCTGCGTCCGGAAATACCGGCGTTATTGGGGAATAGCGAAATTTTGGGATGGTTCGATTTCGTTGTAGCAAAGGCTAAATATGCGGTTGAAACCGGAGGTATGTTGCCTCAGATAGCTGAAGGGAGAGAATTGGATTGGTATCATGCCGTGCATCCGGTGCTGCTCTTGTCGCTCCAGTCAAAAGGAAAAGAGATCGTGCCGCTGGATATTCGCCTTACGCCTCAGGCACGAATCTTAGTGATATCCGGACCGAATGCCGGTGGTAAATCGGTATGCCTGAAGACGGTAGGTATTATCCAATATATGATGCAGTCGGGAGTGCTTCCCCCGCTGTATGAAAATTCTCGTATGGGAATTTTCGATGATATTTTTATTGATATCGGTGACGATCAGTCGATTTTGGATGACTTGTCGACCTATTCGTCTCATTTGCGTAATATGCGTCTGTTCCTACGTAATGGTAGGAAAAGTTCACTGATGCTGATTGACGAATTTGGAGCCGGCACAGAGCCGCAAATCGGTGGGGCTATGGCGCAGGCTATTCTCAAGTCGCTCAACGGCCTGAAGATGTGGGGCGTTGTGACTACCCACTTCCAGAATCTAAAACTTTATGCCAAAGATACGCCTGGATTGATTAATGGCTCGATGCTCTACGACCGACAGCATCTGCGTCCGCTATTCAAGTTGGCTATAGGTTCGCCAGGTAGCTCCTTTGCGTTGGAGATTGCCCGTACGGCCGGGTTGCCCAAAGAGGTGATTGACGATGCGCGAGAGATTGCCGGTTCGGATTATGTCAATATGGATAAATATCTCCTGGATATCGCTCGCGATAGGAGATATTGGGAGAATAAACGTCTCGACATCAAGCGCAAAGAGAAGCAACTCGACCAAACGCTGACAACTTATGGCGAAGATGCCGCAACACTTCGTGCCCATCGAAAAGAGATTCTGGCCGAAGCGCGTGAAGAGGCTAAGAAAATTATAGAATCGTCGAATGCATCGATTGAACGTGCTATCCGTGAAATCCGTGAAGCTCAAGCTGATAAGGAGCGTACACGCCAGGCTCGTCAACAATTGGTGAAGGATCGCCAGCAACTTGCCGAGAGTCTTGAATCAGGCAAGGATAATAATGAACATGCCTTGCTAAAGAAAGCGCCGAAACCTAAACATCAACAACCGAAACCCATACAGCAAAAATCTGAGGCTCCTTTACAAATAGGCGATTTTGTAAAGCTGGATGGGGGAGGCACCGTGGGTACTATCCTCGAAATTGCCGGGAATAATGCGGTATGTTCGTTCGGTATGCTAAAAACAACCGTAAAGCTACAACGCCTGAGTCGCTCCATGGCGCGCCCGGCATCCGGTGCAAAATCAGCCTCATTCTTGAGCCGCACTACTACAGATAATCTGCGTGATCGTCAACTTTCGTTTAAGCCAGAGATTGATGTCCGCGGAATGCGTGCTGATGAAGCTCTGCAAGCGGTTACATATTTTATTGATGACGCTATACAGTTTCAGCAGACCCCTGTTAGAATTTTGCATGGCACCGGTACAGGTGCTTTACGCCAAGCCTTGCGCCAATATCTGGATACCATCCCGGGCGTAGCCTCGTATACCGACGAGGATGTCCGTTTCGGAGGTGCCGGCATAACGGTTGTAACCCTTCGCTAATGGTTGCGGTAAGAGATAGACGAGAACAAAATGTGGAGTTTCGATTTTTCTACGTTTTGAAAGATTAACTATCTTGGTAGAGGAATTTTCTGACTTTCAGTGTTATATAGATAGAATTTAATCTTATACTATATAATCACATAAGTTATGAAACGTTATATCTTCCTTTTATTAGCATGCGTAGGCATTGTAGCCTTGTCCGGCTGCTCAATTGAAGAGCCGGCTGAGGAACCAGCCCAGACAATGGTGGCTCAGTAACTAAGGAGTGCAAACAACTCTAAAGGTAAAGTCCATCTATTCATTCTATGTTAAACAGCATACACAGACGTGTAATCTTGCGTATAAACTTGTTTAATTGAATTTTTGTATGTAAATTTGTGATTATCATTCTGCATTGATAATCACAAGTTACATTTTGGATATTCACGAAAAACAACAAGCAGATTCCATATCAACACCGATTACACGTAGGTCGGTGGTGCTTGGTGTGATGTGGAGCGCTATCGAAAAATTCTCCTATCAGGGTATCCGATTTTTAGTAAGCCTGGTAATGGCCAGACTGTTATGCCCGGAGGAGTATGGCGTATTTGCGATTATCGGAGTGATAATCGGTATATCCGAAATCTTCATCGACTCGGGATTAGCCGGCGCATTGATACATAAAATTGATTGCACTCAAAGCGATTATTCGACGGTCAATTGGGTGAATATCGGTGTTAGCTCGCTGTTCTATATCGTGCTATTCTTTCTTGCGCCTACACTTGCATCGTTCTACGACCTGCCAATTTTGGTGCCGACGATTAGAGTGACGCTTATTGCGATGATTATCTCATCAATATCGGCGGTAGGACGTACGATTTTGGAAAAGAAGATGATGTTTAAGAAAATCTCGCTCATTACCCTTGCAACAAGTTTGTTCTCGGGTGTTGTCGGGATTCTAATGGCATCGCTTGGTTTCGGAATATGGGCATTAGTTATCCAATTTGTTGCCTCGACAACGTTTGCGGCAATATGGATAATGATAGTGTCGGGATATAGACCTCAGTTGCTTTTCTCTAAGCGCTCGTTTAAGGAGTTGTTTGGCTTTGGCTCGAAGATGCTGGGGAGCGATATCATTTCGGTGATATTCAAGAATATATATCCGCTGATTATCGGAAAAGGGTTTAATGCATCGAGTGTGGGCTACTATACTCGTGCCAACTACTATTCAACATTGGTGCCGCTGAACTTTAGTGGAGTGTTGGAGTCGGTGCTTTTTCCGGTGTTCTCAAATATGCAGAACGATGAGGAGCGTCTGGAAAGATTATATCACAAGACAATGATGGTTGCCTCGATCTTAGTCTTTGCCGGGAGCTTCTTCTTGATAGGGTTAGCTTATCCGTTAATCCTAAATCTTATATCGAGTAAGTGGTTGCCATGTGTACCTCTGCTGCAGATTATGTGTGTCGGGGCGCTGTTTAGCCACATCGCGTCGATAAATGGCAGGCTGTTAGTAGCGAAGGGCCATCCGGGAGTATTCCTAAAAACTCAGCTCATCGCTAAGCCGATTGAAGTGTTGATTATTATTGTCTCCATCTTTGGTGGACTCAAAGGGCTGGCTTGGGGGCAAGTTGCGATTGTAGTCGTCAATGTGATTATCAATTGCGGCTTCTTCTATAAAGCTACCGGAATAAATCCCTTAAAGATGCTAAAGCCCCTGATGACGCCGTTTCTGTTTGCCGGCATAATCGGGCTGTCAGCTCTTTATGCTTTCAATCATGTTGCCCCAACGATGTGGAATTTGATTATCGCAATCGTGGTGATGGTGTTGACGTTCGGCCTGTTGATTCGAATAGCGATGCCAAATCTCTATCATGATATGCGGGGTGTTTTTAGGCGATGACGGCCTGAGAACATGAAAAACTGAGATACCGAAACACTAGTTGTCTATCTAAATAATTTTACATAAATCTAATTGTGAAGTCTATTCATTATCATTACATAAGATCTAAATATCTTTACGGCACTATGCTTAGCTTCGTTGCACTTTTCGCAATGATGAAGGGGTTGCATGCTGTAAATTTCCTGCATATTAGTTCGGTGGCGATATGTATTGTGGCCGTGATTGCATTAGCTATTACGATTGCCTGCTGTAAGCGCATAAAAGTCGATCTAACGTTAAGCTTGTTTATCGGTGTTTGCGTTGTATCTCTAATTTTTCAACCACAGGCAGAATATTTTCATGCATGGCAACGCTTGGTCTTTTTTATAGTAATGTTAGGTTTGCTGTCGCCGTTGCTTCAGAGTCGCCGATTGGGGAAAATTCGCGAACTAATGTGGAAGATTATGATCTGGGGCTTCCGAATAGTTGTAGGCTTGTCGTTTATTGGGTATTGCTTTTGTTGGGCAGGTATTCCTTTCTTAAATAACGGACGCTTATTGGGCTTTTGCGGAGTAACAAGGGTGGGGATGACGCTGTCGGCATTTTGTGCTGTTGTTATTATCGAATTGCTATGGCAGTGCTTTAGAGCGCCATTCAAGAGTAAGCGATTTCTGATCTGCAGCATATCGGCGTTCCTGACATTTATAATGATGATTCACGCCGGGTCGAGAATTTCGATTCTCGGAGTATTATTGGCCTTTGGTGTGATGACCTATTACTATCGCGATAGATTCCGAGAAGTAAAGAAAATGCATATTGCGCTTGGCGGTTTAGGTGTGGTCCTGCTTTTAGGAGTGATAACTCCATTTGTGTCAGCGACCTTGGTAAGAAAAACGCAGGTGGCTAACGAGCATAACTCATTGATGTATTCGCGTGAATCTGTATGGCAAGATAGAATTATTGAGTTTAAGTCATCGCCGATTATTGGTGTAGGCTATACGGTGCAAACGTCGTTTACCTCACCGCTCATTGATCAATCGCTATTAGAAGAGAATCGCAGTGGCGAACCAGGTTCAACATGGCTGTCGCTGTTGTCTCAAGTTGGAATTCTTGGCTTTCTGTTGGCTGTCTGGTTCAATGTAAAGCTGATCTGCCGGATGTTGAAGTTGCAACGCGACGATGTGGCGCTGTATTTGTCAATGTCCATATTCCTCTTTGTGAATAGTCTGGTAGAGGGGTGGCTGCTATATCCGGGTGGACATATGTCATATGTGTTCTGGCTTCTCAGCGGTTGTGTCTATTCTAAAAACGTGGTTAAGGCATGAAAGTGTTGCAGACCATACCGTCATTGACTACCCGCTATGGTGGGCAGGCCAGCAGTGTGGCTCAACTCTTCGAGTCGTTAAGCCTTCTTGATAATGATATAAAACTATTGGCGATGGCGCCAAAGGAGGATGATGTCAATGCCGAAGTAATTGATGCCGGAGCCCCATGGCTGATCAATTTGCCGTATGACTACAAAACGCCGTTCGCAATCTCAAAAAATATGCATCATTTTCTGCAAGCGTCAGATGCAGAAATATATCATACGAACGGCTTGTGGTTAGACATAAATCACGCTACTTGCGCAGTTGCTCGCAAGAAACATCGCCCATATATAATTTCGGCTCATGGAATGTTATATCGTAAGGCGTTGAGGCGTTCGCGCTGGAAAAAGGTGCCGATGTCGTTCCTCTATTTTAATAAGGATATCTTGTCAGCAAACTGCATTCATGTTACTTGTGAGCAGGAAATGGAGGAGGTGCGCCAATACGACTATCAGGGGCCGATAGCTGTTATACCCAATCCGGTAGCTATGCCGGCGTTCCTCGATGATGTCATTGCCGCTCAAGCCGAAGCTGATCGCCGACAAAGCGAGGAGGATTCGACAATGCGCATAATCGGATATCTTGGGCGCTTGCATCCTCGAAAACATGTGGAGCTGATTTTTCAAGGATTGGCACTATTGGAGCATCGCGACCGAGTTAGGGTAGTGGTGATGGGAAGCGGTGATGAGGCTTATGAGCGATTCCTGCATGAAGAGGTGGAGCGACTTCACCTAAATAATGTAGAGTTTGCGGGCTTTGTTACCGGCCGAGAGAAATATGAGAAGTTAGCCCGGTTGTCGGCACTGTTTGTTCCCTCGGATATGGAGAATTTCGGGATGATAGTTCCGGAAGCATTGTCGGTGAATACGCCGGTTATGGCTAGTCTTGGCACTCCCTGGGAAATCCTCAATCGAGATAATAGCGGATGGTGGACAGAGGCATCTCCCGAATCTATTACTGCGGTAATCAAGAAAGTGCTTACGCTTCCGATTGCCGAACTGCGCGCCATGGGTAATCGTGGTCGTCGGCATGTAGTAGAGGCTTATAATCCTCTGAACATAGCTAAGGATATGCTGCGGCTATATTCTTGGCTGTTAGGAAAAACTGAAAAACCTGAATTTGTGTATGAAAACTAATAATTGCGATTTTGATAATTCATGGTATAATCCCGGAGGTAATATACTGAAACGATCTGTTTGGTATATTATTAATGTGTTGCTGTTTCAATGGCATCTAAATCCATCTTCAAGGCTCAAGGTGGCAATGCTGCGGATGTTTGGTGCCAAGATTGGCAGAGGTGTAGTGATTAAGCCGGGTGTGAATATTAAATATCCGTGGCATCTCTCTGTGGGTGATTATTCCTGGATAGGTGAAGATGTGTGGATAGATAATTTGGCGGATGTTACCATCGGAGCGAATTGCTGTATTAGTCAAGGTTCGCTATTGTTATGCGGCAATCATAATTATAAGTCATCTACTTTCGAACTGATCGTGAAGCCAATTAAGATTTATGATGGCGCTTGGGTGTGCGCTAAGTCGGTTGTTTGCCCCGGAGTGAATGTCGGGGAAAATGCAGTGTTGACTGTTGGTTCGATTGCGACAAGCAGTTTGGAACCAAACGGAGTATATCAAGGTAATCCTGCAATTCTCAAAAGGTCGAGGGTATGAAAATCTCAGTAATTACAGCTACATATAATTCAGCAAGAACACTGAGGGATACCTTGGAGTCAGTGCTGTTGCAGACATATAATAATATCGAACATATTATTGTTGATGGTAACAGTAGCGATGCTACTATGGATATTGTTCGTGAATATGAACCTCGCTATCAAGCTGCCGGAAAGCAGTTGCGTTATCTGACCGAGCAAGATAATGGGCTGTATGATGCCATGAATAAGGGGCTGTGTATGGCTGAAGGGGATGTAGTTGGCTTGCTGAATTCCGATGACTTCTTTACGTCGGAGAATGTGCTGCAACGAGTTGCGGAGGAATTTGACACTAACAGTGATGCACTTGACGCCGTGTATGGCGATGTTCATTATGTTCATCCGAATAATCTTAGGCGGTGTATTCGCTATTATAGCTCGCGTAAATTTACGCGCAAAAGTATGCGAATGGGGTTTATGCCGGCTCATCCATCGTTCTATTGCCGTAGGGAAGTGTTCAAAAAATATGGTATGTATGATATCGACTTTAAGGTAGCTGCCGATTTCGAACATATGCTCCGCCTGATATATATTCATAACATCAATATTCGCTATATACCCATGGATTTTGTGACGATGCGCACCGGCGGAGCGTCAACATCCGGCTTGAAATCTCACTGTCTGATCTTTGCAGATCATCGGCGTGCATATCGCAAGAATAATGTCGACTCAAATTGTTTCCTGGAGGCTTGCAGATATGCAATAAAAGTGTATGAAATTTGTCGAGATAATATTAGCTGATTTTGCAAATTAATGATGCAAAATTTTTAAAGTTTTCCAAAATAAAAATTAAGTAGCTGAAATATAGGTATTTGTGATTTGTGGTGTGGTAAAAAGTTTTCCAAAACTGAAAACTTTTTGAAAATTTCTTGCAGATAGTGTTGCAGATTTGATAATTTGTCTTTACCTTTGTCTTCGGTTTCGGGCAAGCGCCGGGAACCCTAAATTTAACTAAATTCTTTCCAAAATATTCAACGTTTTTAACCTTAAAAACTTCATGATTCAGACTGTTCTCAAACGCGATGGACGAGTGGTTGGCTATAATGAAGAAAAGATCAAGGCCGCTATCCGTAAAGCAATGTTGCAGACTCCTCTCGGCGAAGATGAGTCGTTGATTCTTAAAATTACTGACCGCATCGGTGTGTCGGGTAAAGAACAGATGACCGTTGAGGAAATCCAGGACCGAGTAGAACTGGAACTAATGAAATCTTCACGCAAGGAGGTTGCAAAACGTTATATCGCATATCGCGACCAGCGCAGCATTGCGCGTCGTGCAAAGACTCGCGATATCTTCCTTGAAATTATCGAGGCTAAGAATAACGATATCACTCGTGAAAATGCGAACATGAATACCGACTCGCCTGCCGGTATGATGATGAAGTTCGCATCAGAGACAACCAAGCCCTTCGTTGACGACTATCTGTTGACTCCCGAAGCTCGTCAGGCTGTTAAGGACGGTTATCTTCATATCCACGATAAGGATTATTATCCCACAAAATCACTTACCTGCGTTCAGCATCCGTTGAACAATATCCTGCAGCGTGGTTTCGTGGCAGGCCATGGCGAATCTCGTCCTGCAAAGCGCATCGAGACAGCAAGTATTATCGCTTGTATCTCGTTGGAAACGGCGCAGAACGAAATGCATGGTGGTCAGGCTATCCCTGCATTTGACTTCTATCTGGCTCCGTTTGTTCGCTCTTCTTACATCGAAGAACTCAAAAAAGCAGAGGATATCACAGGCGAGGATCTTTCCGATCTTTATAACGCACCCGTAAAAGACTTCTTAAAGCGCTCGCTCGACGGGCTGACCGGCAAGGAACGCTGGCAGCAGCACGCGATGAACTGCACTGTTGCACGTGTTCACCAGTCGATGGAAGCGTTCATTCATAATATGAACACTATCCACTCGCGTGGTGGTAACCAGGTGGTGTTCTCTTCTATCAACTATGGTACGGATACCTCGGCTGAAGGTCGTTGCGTAATTCGCGAACTTCTGCAGTCAACCTACGAAGGTGTTGGTAATGGAGCAACAGCTATCTTCCCTATTCAGATTTGGAAAAAGAAACGTGGTGTAAACTACGAAGAAGGGGATCCTAACTATGACCTCTATCATGAAGCTTGCAAGGTTACCGCTCGCCGTTTCTTCCCGAACTTTGTAAATCTGGATGCTACTTTCAATCAGCACGAAAAGTGGGATGCTAACGATCCCGAACGCTATCTCTATGAAGTAGCTACAATGGGCTGCCGTACACGTGTGTTTGAAAACCGTTATGGCGACAAGACTTCGATCGGACGTGGTAATATCAGTTTTTCAACGATTAACATCGTGCGTCTGGCTATCGAATGTATGTCGATTTGTGATCAAAATGAACGTATCGAACGCTTCTTTAAGAAGCTTGACGAAATGCTCGAAGTGACTGCACGTCAGCTGAACGATCGCTACAACTTCCAGAAGACCGCACTTGCCAAGCAGTTCCCGCTGCTGATGACAAAGCTCTGGAACGGTGCTGATAAGCTGGATCGCAACGACACTATCGAATCTGTTATCAACCAGGGTACTCTCGGTATCGGCTTCATCGGTCTTGCTGAATGTTTGGTTGCTCTTACCGGCAAGCATCATGGCGAATCAGAAGAGTCGCAACAGCTCGGCCTGCGTATCGTATCTCATATGCGTTCTCGTGCGAATGAGTTCTCGGAAACTTATGGCCACAACTTCTCAGTGCTGGCTACTCCGGCTGAAGGCCTCTCAGGTAAATTTACCGTTAAAGACCGCAAGAGCTTCGGCATTATTCCCGGCGTTACTGATAAAGTTTACTATACCAACTCTAACCATGTGCCGGTTTACTACAAGTGCTCGCCTCGCCATAAGGCAAAAGTTGAAGGCCCGTATCACGAACTGACTCGCGGTGGCCACATCTTCTATGTGGAAATCGATGGCGACGCTACTCACAATCCTCAGGCTATTGCCGATATCGTCGACCTGATGGATAAGAATAATATTGGTTACTGCTCGGTAAACCATAATCGCAATCGTTGCATGGATTGTGGCTATGAAGATGCTACCGACAATCTGGAAGTATGCCCCAAGTGTGGCAGCCACAATCTGGATAAGCTGCAGCGTATCACCGGTTACCTTGTAGGTACTACCGACCGTTGGAACTCAGCAAAACTTGCCGAACTAAAAGACCGTGTAGTTCATAAATAATGAACCAAAAGCAAACTACTCTTAGAGTATTAGATATCATTCCGGGGACATCAGTTGATGGCCCCGGATTGCGTACATCCATATATTTTGCCGGATGTAAGCACCAATGTCCGGGCTGTCATAATCCCCAGTCGTGGGATTTTAATGGTGGCCGAGAGATGACCATCCCTGAAATTGTAGCAGAGGTTGAGCGCCATGGATTTAACGTCACCTTTTCGGGGGGCGATCCGCTGTATCAGCTGCCGGCAATTACAGAATTGGCAAAGGCATTGCGTGCAGAAGATTATACAATTTGGTGTTATACAGGCTTTTTATATGAAGAGCTGGTGGCGAAAGCAAATTGCTCGGCGCTGTTTGAGCAGCTCGAAGTCTTAGTAGATGGACCGTTTGTGGAGCAGAAACGAGATATTTCATTGCTTTTCCGCGGATCCTCGAATCAGCGTCTTATCGACTTGAGGAAATCTACGCCGGGCGATATTCACTTATGGCATTCAGCTTTTTAGAGCGATTATTTACGACGCTTTATAAGGATATATGGCAAATTTTCGCTAACTTTGCAAGATGGAATGGGCTTCCCTATTCCGTCTTGTATTTATGAAAAATAGAGATAATATAAAAAATATAGCCGTTTTAGGTTCAACAGGTTCTATCGGGTTGCAAACTTTAGATGTTTGTGAGGAATACACCGATCGCTTACGTCCTACGGTGTTGGTTGCCGGTCATAAAGTTGATGAATTGGCTGAGCAAGCGTTACGTTGGAATCCTAAAATGGCGGTGATTGCTGACTCCGCATTAGAAAGCCGCTTGCGCGAAAAATTAGCCGGCACTAAGATCCAAGTAGCGTCGGGCGAGCAAGCTGTAAAAGAGGCTATGACCATCGACGAGGTTGACACCGTAGTGACGGCAACCGTTGGCTATAGCGGATTAGCACCTACGCTGGCAGCTATTGAAGCCGGTAAAGATATCGCGCTTGCAAATAAAGAGACCCTCGTTGTTGCCGGAGAATTGGTGACAAAGAAATTAGCGGAAAGCTCTTCAAGCGTTATCCCGGTAGATTCCGAACATTCGGCGATATATCAATGCCTTGTAGGGGAGTCAAAGGAATCCGTAAAAAAACTTATTATTACAGCCTCCGGCGGACCGTTCCGCACCTGGTCGGTAGAGCAAATCGCAAAAGCTACCCGTCAGGATGCGCTCCACCATCCCAATTGGTCGATGGGGGCGAAGATTACGATTGATTCGGCAACAATGGTCAATAAAGCTTTCGAGATTATCGAGGCACGTTGGCTATTTGGCGTAAAACCTGAGCAGATTGAGGCTATTGTCCATCCGCAATCTATTATCCACTCGATGGTAGAATTCGTAGATGGCTCGGTAAAAGCGCAGTTGGGCTTACCTGATATGCGTGGTCCTATTCGCTATGCCTTGGCAGGAGCGTCGCGCCCGGCAAGTGCTAACCCCGGTTTGGATTTCAAAACCCTCAGTACATTAACCTTTGAGCAGCCGGATACGACTAAATTCCCGGCCATTACACTCGCTCATTTAGCATTGGAACAAGGGGGCTTAACGCCATGCATCATTAATGCTGCTAACGAAATCGCCGTAGCGGCATTCCTGCGTGACGAAATCCGTTTCACCGATATCTATCGATTGATTACCATGGCATTGGAGGCAATGCCGATGGCGGTTAAGACTCCTTCGTATGAGGACTATGTAGAGTGTAACAGCTTAGCTCGCGCAAAAACTGCGGAACTAATCAAAACTCTAACCGCTAAGTTTACCACATTATAATCCATCCCCTGACAAAATTCAATGGAAACATTTCTCATAAAAGCCCTACAGTTAATTCTTGCCCTCTCGCTCTTGGTCATCATTCATGAGTTTGGCCATTTTATTTGGGCTCGTGTCTTTAAGATACGAGTTGAAAAATTCTATCTGTTCTTTAATCCGTGGTTTTCACTGTTCAAATGGAAACCTAAGAATAGCCAAACTGAATATGGCATAGGTTGGTTGCCGTTAGGCGGTTATGTGAAAATCGCCGGTATGGTCGATGAATCGATGGATAGCGAGCAGCTCAAGCAGCCCGCTAAACCTGACGAATTCCGCGCAAAACCGGCTTGGCAGCGTCTGCTGGTAATGGTTGGCGGTGTGCTTAACAACTTTATCTTGGCGCTCATTATCTATGCCGGTATCGCTTGGTATTGGGGTGAGAAAAGTATTCCCTATGAAAATGCTACCGAAGGTATGAGCTTTACGCCAGAGGCTGTAGAGTTGGGATTTCGCAATGGCGATATTCTCCTCTTGGCTGACGGCCAGAAAATCGACCAGAAAGAACGTGGCCATCTCGTAAAACTGCTTGAAGCAAAGACTGTCACCGTGTTGCGCGACCATCGCGACACGGTTGATATACATCTGCCGAGCAATGCTATCGAACGTCTCGACCCCAATTCGCTCTTTATGAGCTTCAGGGTTCCGGTATATATTAAAAGTGTGATGCCTGGCGAACCTGCTGCAGAGTCCGGCATGATGGAGGATGATCGAATTATCGGAATCGGTGATTCGCTGACATTGTCATACACCGAGCTGACGCAGGCCCTGAATGTTTACGCAGGTAAAGAAACAACGGCTACACTGCTTCGCGGTCAGGACACAATCCGCGTGAACACCGTCCCTACTGCAGACGGACGTTTAGGTATCGGTCTGAAAGCCCCCTCAGAAGTGTTTGACTTTGAAATTACCCGTTATGGGTTCTTCGAATCAATTCCCATCGGTATCAAGAACGGTACGGATTTGCTGGTTACCTATGTCGGTTCGTTGAAGCACCTGTTCTCAAAACAGGGTGCAGAATCGGTAGGCGGATTCGGTGCTATTGGTAGCATGTTCCCGGCTCAATGGGATTGGCGCACCTTCTGGGAAATGACAGCATTCCTGTCGATTATCCTTGCGTTCATGAATATCCTGCCTATTCCGGCGTTGGATGGCGGCCATGTATTGTTCCTCCTTTGGGAAGTAATAACCCGTCGCAAACCATCGGATAAGTTCTTGGAGCGTGCCCAGGTTGCCGGTATGCTCTTCCTCCTGGCGTTACTTTTGTATGCCAACTTCAATGACATTTATAGATTCCTTATAAAATAATCTGATCTAAAAACTCACCCCACCGTAAAACAAGACGATGATGAAAATACTCCGATTAAAGAAAGGTAAAGAAGAATCTCTCGATAGATTCCACCCCTGGGTTTTCTCAGGAGCGCTTACTGAAAATCTCCCCGAAGGTTTGGAAGAGGGAGATGTAGTTGGCGTGGAAACTTCGAACGGACGATTTATCGGTACCGGTCATTTCCAAATCGGCTCAATTGCTGTCAGAATCCTGGATTTCTCAAATCGAAAGATTGATGCTGATTTCTTTGCGGAACGTCTGCGCGAAGCCTTCGCCGTAAGAGCTGCATTAGGTCTGCAGCGTGCTGACAACAATGCATTCCGCTTGGTGCATGGTGAGGGGGATTTCCTCCCCGGTTTGGTGGTCGATATCTATGGCCCGACAGCCGTAGTTCAGGCCCACTCGCCGGGTATGCACTATTGCCGTCAGATCATCGCCGAGCAGCTCGTAAAACTCGAAGGCGCAGGTATCGAAAATGTATATTATAAATCGGAAACAACCCTCCCATATAAGGCGCGATTAGATCCTCAAAACGACTATCTTATCGGCGGTTATGTTGGGAACGAGGCTATTGAAAACGGTCTGAAGTTCAATATTGACTGGCTTCGCGGACAGAAAACCGGTTTCTTTGTAGACCAGCGCGACAACCGTTCGCTCCTCGAGCATTACTCGAAAGGGCGCAAAGTGCTGAATATGTTCTGCTATACCGGCGGTTTCTCGGTATATGCCATGCGCGGTGGAGCCGAACTGGTCCATTCAGTTGACTCATCAGAGAAAGCGATCACGCTGACCGATGCAAATATCAACCTGAATTTCCCCGGCGATGAACGTCATAAATCGTATGCGGAAGATGCATTCAAGTTCCTGGATAACATGGAATCAGGGGCCTACGATTTGGTCGTTCTCGACCCACCGGCCTTTGCTAAGCATCGTAGCGCTCTGCGCAACGCCTTGCGTGGTTATCAGAAGCTCAACTTTAAAGCTATGGAGAAACTCGCTCCAGGCAGCATCCTCTTTACGTTCTCATGCTCTCAGGCCGTAAGCCGCGAGCAATTCCGCCTGGCAGTGTTCTCCGCAGCAGCGCAGAGTGGACGTAAAATCCGCATCCTTCATCAGCTAACTCAGCCCGCCGACCATCCGGTAAACATCTATCATCCGGAAGGGGAGTACCTTAAAGGGTTAGTTCTTTATGTAGAATAAGAAAAATCAACCGATCCATTAAAGTCCGCTTGGACGATAATGATAAAAATAGATAACAATGAAGTTTAATAAAACTTTGGCCATTGCCATCGCATTGGCCTCGGCATATTCATCAATGGCAAATACTCTTGACCCTAAAAATCCTTCGGGAACCGTTGTTGACCGATTCGCGGATATAGAAGTGCTACGTTATGTAGTGCCGGGTTTCAAAGAACTATCGCTCAACCAGAAAAAGCTTGTTTACTTTCTCACTGAAGCAGCGCTTCAGGGCCGTGATATCCTTTGGGACCAGAACGGAAAGTATAACTTGGCTGTTCGCCAACTGCTCGAATCTGTTTACTCAAACTATAGCGGAGATAAAAACTCTGCCGACTTCAAGGCCTTTGAGACCTATCTGAAGCAAGTAGAATTCGGAAACGGTGTGTATCACCATTATTCAACCGATAAGTTTACCCCCGGATTCTCTGCCGACTGGTTGGCAGCCCAGGTGAAACAAGTAAACAAAGCAAGAAAGCTTAAGGTTGATGCCTCAGAACTCGAAATGCTGTTTAAGGTGATTTTCGATCCTACCTTCATGCCCAAGCGAGTTAACCAAGCTGCAGGTGAAGACCTTATCAAGACCTCAGCATGTAACTTCTACGAGAATGTAACTCAAGCCGAAGTTGAAGCCTACTATGCAGCTCGTAAAGATTCCACCGACCTTACACCTATCTCTTACGGTTTGAATTCACGCTTGGTGAAGGGCGCTGATGGCGTTATCAAAGAAGAAGTATATCGTCTGGGCGGCTACTATTCAGATGCAATTGAGCGCATCATTGACAACCTTAAAAAGGCAAAGAAGTATGCCGAGTCAGATCAGCAGGCTGCAGTTATCGATGAGCTGATTAAGTTCTATGCAACCGGCGACCTGAAACTCTTCGACAGCTATTCAATCCTCTGGACAGAAGATACCGACTCGCGTGTTGACTTTATCAATGGCTTCATTGAAAGCTACGGCGACCCTCTGGGTATGACCGGTTCCTGGGAGTCAATTGTAAACTTCCGCGATGAAGTTGCATCTGCGCGCACCGTAACCTTGGCGGCAAACGCACAATGGTTTGAAGATCATTCGCCTGTTGATCCTCAGTTCCGCAAACCCGAAGTGAAAGGTGTTAGTGCAAAGGTTATCAATGCGGCTATTCTTGCCGGCGATTCATATCCCTCAACCCCTATCGGTATTAACCTGCCGAACGCCAACTGGATTCGTGCAGCCCACGGCTCAAAGTCGGTAACAATCGAGAATATCACCCGTGCGTATGATGATGCATCGCATGGTAATGGCTTCAATGAAGAATTCGTAATTGATGAGCCCACTCGTCAGCTGCTTGACAAATATCTCTTCATTACCGACAACCTACATACCGACCTTCACGAATGTCTCGGTCATGCATCAGGCCGTCTGCTTCCCGGCGTTGACCCCGACGCCTTGAAGGCTCATGGTTCAACACTGGAGGAAACTCGTGCCGACCTTTTCGCTCTCTATTATCTTGCAGATCCGAAGCTCGTTGAGCTCGGCTTGCTCGACAATCCCGAAGCTTACAAAGCTGAATACTATAAGTATATGCTGAACGGCTTGATGACACAGCTGATGCGCATCGAACCGGGTAAGGATATCGAAGAAGCCCACATGCGTAACCGTAAGTTGATTGCAGAATGGGTGATGGAACATGGCGCAAAGGATAACGTTGTTGAATACGTAAAGCAAGACGGAAAGACCTACGTTAAAATTAACGACTATCAGAAACTTCGCACACTTTTCGGTGAGCTCCTCAAAGAAATCCAGCGCATTAAGAGCGAAGGAGATTATGCCGCCGGCGAAGCCTTGGTCGAAACCTACGCTGTAAAGGTTGATCAGAAACTCCATCAGGAAGTGCTCGATCGCTATGCAACTTTGGATATCGCGCCTTATAAGGGCTTTGTCAACCCTGTTTATGTAGCTCTTGATGCCAAAGGCAATCCTACAACAAACGAAGACGAAATCACAGATGTTAAAGTAACATATGACGAAGACTATATTCCGCAGATGTTACGTTATTCTCGTGATTATTCTCCACTAACAAAGTGATAAATTCGAGCGTTCTAACAATATAGACGCCCTGAAATCTGTTTATCAAAAAAAGAGAGAAATAGGATGTTAACATATAACACTCGTCGCAAACAACTCCCGCTGCCTGAATATGGTCGCAATCTTCAGCGCATGGTTGACCACTGTCTGACAATTGAGGATCGTGAGCAGCGCAATGTTTGTGCTCAAGCCATCATTAAAACGATGGAACAGCTTTTCCCGGAGCTAAAGCAACCGGAAAATGCACATAAGGTTTGGGATCACCTGGCGATTATGTCAGACTTCAAACTCGACATTGATTATCCTGAAGGGGTAATCAAGCCCGACGATTTGCAGACCGTGCCCGACAAAGTGCCTTACGACCAATCCAAGATTCGTCAACGCCATTATGGCAAGATTATCGAACAGATGATTGCCAAGGCGGCTACGATGGAGCCTGGAGCTGAGCGCGACTCGGTAGTGATGCTGATTGCCAATCACATGAAGAAACAGATGTTGGCGCTTAACCCCGATGGCGTTGATGATCGCAAGATCTTTGCCGATTTGGCTGCTTATTCGGGCGGCGAAATTCGATTAGACCCGGAGAAACATCGCCTACATGAGTTCCAGGAAATGCCTAAGGCACAAACCGGCAAGAAAAAGAAAAAACGTAAGTAACCTATGATTACCGAGCAAAGCCTTCAAGCTGTAGGTAAATTCCTCAAACCCCACGGGGTCAACGGAGAAATTACCGTATTGCGCGACTTCGATGAATTAGACTTTAACGACTATAGTTGTGTCATCGTTGATGTCGACGGTATTTTTGTGCCGTTCTTTCTGAACTCTGTTCGTCAAAAAGGGGCAGAGACCGACCTGGTGTCGATCGACGGCATCGTCAACGAGTTTCAGGCAGCACGTCTGACCAATAAGATCGTGTATGTACTGGCTTCGGAGATGCCTGAAGATGAGACTGCCGAGGAAGGTGAAGAGGGATTTTATGCAGAAGACTTCGTCGGCTATAATGTCACCACCGATGACGGACGTCAGCTCGGCGAAATAACCGGGATTGACGATTCTACGGAGAATTTCCTATTTGTAATCACCCCGGCTGAAGGAAGCAATATCTTGATTCCAGTTGCAGATGAATTCATTGTTGATATTGATGCCGAAGCGAAACAACTCGAAGTGAGCCTGCCGGAAGGGTTGCTTGATTTGTAATCAAAAATATACAGACTTAAAACATCTTTTTTATGGAATTTGATGAACTAAAAGCTGTTGCTTTCATTAATGACAGATTGCGTGAAGCAGGGCGCTCCGCATATCCCGAAGATGAAGTGCTTAACGTTGTCGATATGATTTGGGATTTCTACGAAGAGAATGGTCTTCTTGATGTAGATGCCGACGACGACGCTGAAGATGACGATATCGAACCAGATATGATCGACTACGTAACTCGTATGTTGAAAAAAGATAAGGGCGCTAAAATCGACCCGGAGGATGTGCCATTGATGGTGCGCGCTGAGGTTGATTATGAAGATTCGGTGCTCTAATTATATTCCTGCTTTGTATATATGAAGATACTTCGAAAGATAGGCAGAATGCTTTCGGCGATGCTCTTGGTGGGTGTGGCCGGTGGTTTTTCGATGCAGGCGCAGACCGTAGACGATGCAACGCCTGAAGCTGAATCTGCCGATGAGCTTACATTAGAGCAGACTTTGGCTCAACCGGAGGTGCCGGCAAAGCTGTCGACGTTTATCAAGTCATATATGAAACGCGAAGCGTTGGCGCTCCATAAAGCCGGCTACAAGGTGGAAACAATGAGAAAAGGGGAGGTGGTTATTGCTACTATCCCTACCGATAAATTGTTTGCTCCGAACGACACTGTGTTGATGTCGTCGGCCGATGCGCTCTTGAAATCATTTTTGCCTTACTTTAAGGTGATGGATAAATTCAAGGTGGTATTAGCCCTGCACACCGATGATACCGGCTCTGATTCATATCTGACAAATTTGGCAGCACAGCGTATCGTAGCGCTGTATGACTATTTTGATACGCATGCCAAAAATACGGATTCATTGACCGGATATCCGATCGCAGCCAACGATCCTTTGAAGGAGAATAACTCCCGAGAAAATCGTGCCGAGAATCGCAGATTGGAAATTTATATTGTTCCCTCTACGGTGCTTATCGAAGAGGCTAAGCCTGCGAAATAAAAAGAGTAGAGCGAATAGACGCGATTACTCCGGTATAACCCTTTGAGGTTAAACCAAATTTTTGTAACTTTGCGAAAACATTTTTAACGGAAATCATAACTTTTTGCGATGGCAAAAGAACTTAAAGACCTGACAAAACGGGCCGACAACTATTCCCAGTGGTATAACGACCTGGTAGTGAAAGCTGACCTGGCCGAGCAGTCGCCTGTGCGTGGCTGTATGATTATCAAGCCCTACGGCTATGCAATTTGGGAACGTATGCAGCAGACCCTTGATGCTATGTTCAAGGAAACAGGTGTACAGAATGCATATTTCCCCCTGCTCATTCCAAAATCTTTCCTCTGCAAGGAAGCAGAACATGTAGAAGGTTTTGCTAAGGAATGTGCGGTAGTAACCCACTATCGTTTGAAGAACGATCCAAACGGTTCAGGTGTGGTTGTAGACCCGGAAGCACGTTTGGAAGAGGAACTGATTATCCGTCCTACCTCAGAAACTATCATCTGGAACACATATCGTAACTGGATTAACTCATATCGCGATCTGCCTATCCTTTGCAACCAGTGGGCAAACGTAATGCGTTGGGAAATGCGTACCCGTATGTTCCTTCGCACCAGCGAATTCCTATGGCAGGAAGGCCACACAGCTCATGCTACTCGCGAAGAAGCTGAAGCTAAAACAAAGGAAATGATCGGCGTATATCGCACATTCGCTGAAAAGTATCTCGGTCTGCCTGTAATTACAGGTGTGAAGAGTGCTAACGAACGTTTCGCCGGGGCTATCGATACATACACTATCGAAGCAATGATGCAGGATGGTAAGGCACTCCAGTCTGGTACCAGCCACTTCCTCGGACAGAACTTCGCTAAGGCCTTCGATGTAACCTTTGTAAATCGCGATAACAAGCCTGAATATGTATGGGCAACCTCATGGGGCGTTTCCACTCGTTTGATGGGTGCTATGATTATGGCACACTCCGACGACAATGGTCTTGTACTTCCCCCGCATATCGCGCCTATCCATGTAGTAATCGTTCCTATCTACAAGAACGACGAACAGCGCGATGCTATTACAGCGGCTGTTAACCCGATTATCGACGAACTGCGCGGCCTCGGTATCCGTGTTAAATATGACGATGCCGACAACCGCCGTCCCGGCTTTAAGTTTGCCGACTACGAATTGAAGGGTGTTCCTGTTCGCTTGGCTATCGGTGCACGCGACCTTGAAAACGGTACCGTAGAACTGATGCGCCGTGACACCCTCGAGAAGCAGGTTGAACCGCTTGCGGGTATCGCCAACTTCATCAAGGATCTGCTTGAAGAAATTCAGCAGAACATCTTCGATAAGGCTTTGAAGCATCGTCAGGAAATGACTCGCGAAGTTAACTCTTACGAGGAATTCAAAGTTGAAAT
>CAZKYD010000014.1:0-28373 GCA_964556875.1 uncultured Alistipes sp. | reverse complement strand
CTTCAGCGAGAGTGGTGTTCATCTTCCAGTTACCTGCTACGATGTTCTTTCTCATATTATTTTGTGGGTTTGTTATGGTTAAGATAATCAGAATCCTCGGAATCGGGTTCCGCGGTTTCAGTCTGCAAATTTACGGCTTTTTTTTGATATAAAGCTCTAATTTGTGAATTAATAGCTAAAATCAGACTTTGGAAAAGGAAGAGCGCCAGTAAGCATACCGCGAAGAAGATGGTTGTACGGCGGAATCTGCCGGCAACATTGGGGTTCATGCGGTCTAACAAGTCGGCACCATGGGGGCCGTTGTCGAAAATCTCTCCCTTGATAGAGTTGAGGGTATATTTAGCCTTAATCACACCGTCTTGGAGCTCGACGAGCGACATTGTGCCGCGCGACAGCTCTTTCAGTTTGGTGTCATCAACGGCGTAAACGTCGTAGGATGCCATCGACACATCTTTCCAGAAGTCAATTCCTTTGCGATTAGCAGCGATAAGGCAGCTCATTTTTACGCCTGCCGAGTCGGTCCATTGCTTAAGCTCGTTGAGGAAGTAAGTGTAGGAAATGTCGATACGTTGAGTTTCCGGGATTACTAACAGCAATTCCGGGCCTTCTGCGGTGATGGCTTCGTCGGTAGCGTCTTCGCCATTTTCGTCGATAGCGATTATATCCGTAGCGTTATTAGCGGGAGCTGCCAGTTCGATACGCTCAACGAAAGTCCATGTAGAGTCGGGCAAATTGTCGATGGAAAATTCCTTTTTTTCGCCGTCGCGCTCGTAGATGAAGGTGATATCGGCAGCGGCGTCATCTTCGTCGGCTTCCGCTTCTTCATCCGAGGGGATGAGACTTGTGCCGATAGGATATTGACGGAAATCAAGCATCGGCTGAACGTTGTAGCCAAACAGAGCTATGATGATGAAATATAGTGATATCCAGGCGCCTACCATCCATTGGATAGCCGGCTTGAATATTCCTAACTTCATTGTTGAGTTAAAGCGAACTAAAAATACGAGTAGCAGCGTTATTACCAGGTTCTTGACGAAAGTCGCGCCATTCGAAAGCACTAAAAAGTCGCCAAAACAGCCACAATCGCTCACAGGGTTTTCGATGAGGATATAGCCGGTCAACGGCAACATTATGCACATCTGCACGAGCAACGCCAATGGCGCTACGCGTTTGTAGCAGCCGGTTGCTAACATGAAGCCAAACACAAATTCGTAGCCGCAAATCAGCATGGCCGCCATCACTACCAATGAGCGCGGTTGAGCAGAGCCCCATACAGCCAAGTATTCTTCGATTTTGAATACAAAGCCCCAAAGGTCAACCCCCTTAACGAATCCCGACATGATGAATATTGCGCCAACGAGCAGGCGTAAAGTCCATATCACGGCAGGAAACCATTTGCAATTGATAAAACGGTCGGTAAGTCGGGTTTTTGTGGCGTTTTCAGTCATCGTCTTAGTCCCAGTTATCGTCAACTTCTGAAGTGGCTGTTATCGGTTTATGCGGGGTCGTTTTCGGCAGCTTCGGCAAGCTTGATTAATCCAAAAATCGAGTAGTTGATAATATCTTGATAGTTGGCATCGATACCTTCCGAAACCTCCGTCTTCCCGGCGTTATCCTCAATCTCCTTTGTGCGCATAAGCTTCATAAGGATGAGGTCGGTATAAGAGCTGACACGCATTTTGCGCCATGCTTCGTTATAGTCGTGATTCTTGGCGAGCATCACGTCGCGAGTAGCGCTCATATGCTTATCGTAAAGCTTCAGGGCGGTGTCAGCGTCGATATCTTTGCGATCGGCATAGCCTAATTGCAATTGGATTAGTCCGATAATCCCGTAATTCACCATTGCGCGGAAGGCGTCGTCGATAGGTTCGTCGACCAGACATTCCCCTTTAGTCTCAATGCTGCGGATACGGTCGGCCTTAATCAGAATTTGGTCGGTAACAGCCGTAGGACGCATCAGCCGCCAAGAAGCGCCATAATCGCGGAGCTTAGCGGCAAACACTTTTCGGCAATCGGCAATCGCCTTGTCAAATTCTTTTTCGGTTTTGGGGTAATCGGGAGTCATTATATCGGAACCAATATTCATTGTCATAGTGTTGTTGTTTGTGTCGCCTTTGCGGTGAGAATCGGGCGCTTAGGCAGGTTGGTTTATTTTTCAACTACAAATTTACGACAAATCTATGAGAAATCGCTATCATTTTATGCGATTTAGCAGCATCGCTTTGACGTCGTTCCAATTGTAGAAGTATTCCGTCCCGGCAATTGGGCTAATTGGAAGGGTAGCTTCATGCTCATTCAGTAATACTCGAACAATTACCGGCGCCGCGGCATTTTGGGAATTCTGATAGAAAATCATCTGGATATTTCCACCCATTGGAAAAATGCGATATGCCTGCCAGTATTGGGCAACAGAGTCGAGGTCGGCAATTTCACGATCGGCATTGTTGAGCCCCATAATGCAGGTGAGCGGAATCAGTACGGTTTCATGGCCGAAGCGGAGAGTAGCGCCGTTTTCGCGAGAATCTACAGCCTGCTGGGCATGGTCGATAAAGTCGTTGATAAGATTGCGCTCCATTAGCGGCATACGTAGCGAAGTCATCGGCGAATAACCGCTTTTTGCAAACCACGCGGCGTTATTCACCGCCCACTTCATTTGCAATTCCGCAGGGGTAAAATAAGCGATGAGCGAGTCGTTGCGCTGATGGCTCTGCTCATTGAGAGCCAATTCAAACACCTTGTTGAAAAGGTCGCGAGCGTTGATACTGTCGTTGATAAATGTTGAGGAAGAAATCAATCGCGATGCGAATGGAAGCGGATCAACTCGTTCGGCTTCGTAGCGCTTTAATTCCGGGCGGATGGAGCGTTTGATATTGATGGCAATAGTGTCAAACTCATTCGGATTTAATATCGGCTGCAGCAGGGCGCCCGACTCCATGGTGATTTGGAGCGAAGGGTTGAGCGATGCCAGTTCTACAAGCTCATTCGACATTGACAGAATACAGCGCACCACGGTGGTTGACCTTGCATCAACGCGTGCTTCGCCGGCAAAAACCTCCGGGAAATTGCGGAACATACGGCGAGCAATGCCGCGATGCTGCTCCGCGCCTAACGTTGTCAGGCGGCCGTAGTTGCCTTGCGCATCTGTCGCGATGGCCTTCAGACGAGTGAGCAGCGAGGCTCCCTCCGGGGTGATAACCTTATTGTCGGCAGCTTTTTGCAGCATGGCTACCGGGATTGTATAGTCTTTATCGCTGAGGAGCCAGCGGCTACCATGACGTCCGTAATGCTCGATATGGAAAGGTTGATAGCCGGTTGGCGCCGGAGTTAAAGTCGGTAACTCCTTGTCGGGATAAGCTAAAAGATTATTCCCAGCCAAATGGGGATTAGCGCTCAACTCATCGTAACAGCTTTGGGCAGCGAGATTTCCGCAGGTGAGAAATGCAACTAAAAACAGCAGGGAAACATACCTTAAGCTGCCGGCAGAAGAGTGAATTCTTGTTTGCGGCTTGTTTAAGACGTTAAATATTTTGGAGAAATGCATCATGGCGTGGGTGATAAATGAAAAGATATAAATCTGATAATAAGAGAGTAGAATAGAAAATCAGATGCTAAGTTAGTAAAAGTTTTTCGGTTATGGAAACCGAATGAACCTTGAGAATAGAAAAATGGCCGGTCGCGTTTGAAACTCCTCCCGGAGTCCTGCCACGCCAACCGGCCGGATTCTCATACAATCTGATTTAACTATCGGTATGCAAAACTATTTTGAAATGAGATTAATAACCTGAAAATAATCTAATAATGTTGAAAAAATAGTCTAATATAATCGAAGATTTAGAATTCGGGAATTAATTCTCGTATACGTAGGTATAGTAGTAGTTTTCAGTATCTGTGCCATAGAGTTTGTGTTCACCAAGGACGGCGCCATTTTCGTCGAGGTCGAAGGTGAATGTAGAACCTGTGTCTGAGTAATCCCACTGGTTTGTCAGATGGAGGTTGGCGTTAGCCTTGCCGAAGAGACCGGTTTCAACGAACCAGCGGCTTGCGCCGATACCTTCGGGATAGATAGCGTGGCAGTTGCTAACATTTGCAGCAGCCATGTCGTAGGTATGGATCTTCCAAACTTCAGCACCATCTTTGAGCTTGCTCCATTCCATCAGGTTGCCGTTTTCGTATTTGCAATTAACGATAACCGAACCATCTTTCATTACCTGAATCAGATAGCCGTCAGCATCATAGGTGTATTCGTAGGTCTTAGAACCGTCGATAAGTTTTTCAACATAACCGGCATCGTTGAGAGTGATGTCGTAAGTGTTCTTACCTGTAACAGAAAGGCTCGTGCCATCATAAGCAAAGTTCCATTCGCGGTCAACAGAGCCGTCGGATTTCAGACGATAAATGTGTTTGGGTGTCCAATCTGCATTATATTCGTAGTACCATTTATCCCAGTCATCAGCATAAGTAGCAACGTGGTAAACGGGAACAACTACGGCCTTGGGAGCGGTAGTGAAAGCAACCGACATATATTCAGAATCTTCGAAGTAAATCGAGTTAGCTTTGGTAGCCTTTACGCTGAAGGTGTAGGTTGTTTCGGGAGTAAGATCGTTAAATGTTACTGAGGTAGCAGTGGTAGATTGCTCTGCACCGCCGTTGAACGAGTAGACATATGTGTCGGCATTTGCAACACTTGTCCAAGAGATTGTAGCTGAGGTGTCGTCAGCTGTCACTGAAAGTGATGTCGGAGTAGCGAGGACGTTCTTTTCTTCGGAGCCATTGTCCGGACCGTCATCGTCACCGCAAGAGGTGAAACCTAATGCTACAGCGCTGAGCATGAGCATTAAAAAACCTGTTTTCTTCATAAGGTTTGACTGTTTAGTTGGTTAGAATATTGAATAATTGATAAGTTGACGTTTAATTTCCGGCTACGACAATCATGCCAAGGCCGATGATAAAGAGTGCAAACATTGCGGTCAGCAGGGTGCCAACAGATTTGGGCGCACCTTTGAATTCTTTCCAGATGAACACACCCCAGATGGCGGCAATCATAGGTGCGCCTTGACCGAGAGCGTAGGAAACGGCGGGACCGGCTTGACCGGAGGCGATGTAGCTAAAGGCTGTGCCGAGGCCCCAAATAGCACCACCGAGCATGCCGCAAAGGTGCGTGCCGGCTGAGCCTTTGAAGTAGGCGCTGTAGCTAACCGGTGCGCCGGTGAAGGGGAAGCGCATAGCCAATGTGTTGAACACGATATTGCTAAGGAACACACCGATTGAGAAGATGAAGATGGCACCGTAGGGGGTAAGCATACCGGCCTGAGGCGTTGCAAAGTTTTCAACATCCATCCCCATAACAACGAAGCGATAGAAGAGCGACATCAACACACCGGCAATGAGAGCCAATATGATACCTTTTTTATGGGTTGAGGCTGAATCTTCGTTACCTTGTTTCGACATTTTGCCTGAAGCGATACCGTTGCAAATGATAGCAATCATCACTAAGGCAACGCCGCCAAAGAGAAGTACGGGGTCGCCGGCAGGTACACCGATATAGTTGACAATTACGCCGAGCACTAATGCGATGCCAACGCCCAAGGGGAAGGCTACCGACATCCCGGCAAGCGACACAGAGGCCGACAGCAGAATGTTGGAGGCGTTAAAGATAATACCACCGAGGATTACATAACCGATAGCAGTGGAGTCGGCTTGCGCCAGGTCAGCGCAAAACGAACGCCCTTCAGCTCCGTGGCTACCCATTGTGAAGCCTAATAGAAGGGTAAAGAGCACCATGCCGATTACATAGTCCCAATAGAAAAGTTCATAGCGCCAATTCTTTGACACTAATTTCTGAGTGTTGCCCCACGAGCCCCAGCATATCATTGTGATGATGCAGAAGACTACTGCAAGAGCGTAATTGGTTACGGTAAACATGAGTTAAGGATTTATTAGGTTGTTAATTATTTCGATGTGAAAGTATGTTATGTAGTTGATGAATTGGGGCTAAACGTGAAATCGCGCATCGATGAATTTCAGCCATTCTTCCCAGTGAGGCAATAGCGCATCGGCGGTGGAGGCTGCGTCGACTCGAAATTTATGCTTAAGCTTCGCGCTGCGCATCAGAATGTGAAGGTCGCTCGCTAACGCGTAGTTGCAATCGTTGGGTGTCTGGCTTATCCACAGGCGTGGATAACGGCTATGCGACTTTAATAGGTCGATAGTATGCGAGGCGGTTTCGGAGCCTTGAATCGGCCGATCAAGGATTGTCGCCGTAAACATCGGTTCGGTTGCAATTAACCGATTGAAGTGGGCAATCGGTTGTTGAATCTCGATATCGGCTCGCATGCGGCGTGAATCGCGAATTTCCGCTACTTGTTGCTCGATACCGGCGATGGAATCCCCTTCGGCGAGGAAGCAGAAAATCATGGGGGAGAGGGTGCCATCGTTAACCATCAGGTTGGCGCGCTTAACGAGCTGCTGCTGCTCCGCTGTAGCGAAGTTGCCGTTGATATAGACAACAGGATAGCGGCGCGAACTTTCCGCGTTAGCGTCAGGAAAATATAGCTGAGAGTTATTTATTGAGATAACTTTCCCGAGCTGCGGCGCATCGGTGCTTGATGCCTGGCCTGCCACTGATGCATTATCGGTGCGTTCGCTATTAATAGTAGAACCATTGTCATTGAATTTCCGAGAAATCCGGCGAAGGACATCAGGGAGAGCTTCATTCCAGCATTTGAAATCATGGCCACCACCACGCACCGTCCAACTGTGATTGATGCCACGTTGTAGGAGGCGACGATGCAGCTGTTCGTTGCTTGCCGTAAGAGTCCCTTCTTCATCGCCAATGTCGATAATAAGGGTCATATCCGCAATTTCCGAAACGGGAATCGTGTCGAGGATATGATAGGGTGAACGCGCTTTATAATAGGGAGTGATACGGTCAGTTCCGGTTAACCCGACCCCACCGAATGTGCGTCCCCATTGTTTCTCCCACTCCTCTTGTGGCCCTTCTGAGGCATATTGCTCATCAGTGCGAATGGATGGCGAGAATGCGGCAATAGCCGTGAATTTATCGCGATTTCTTAGACCGAGGGTCATGGCTCCGAACCCGCCCATCGAGAAACCGGCAATCGCACGATGCTCGCGGTCGGGAATCGTTGGATATAGACTGTCGATCGTTGCCATAAGTTCGGTTGTGAAGGCCGTTTCATAGGGGAGCGAACCGTCAGCAGCATCAGAATAGTATGATAAATAGCCGTCGGGCATTACCATAATCATAGGCTCCATTTCGCCGGCTTCGACCATGCGTTGCATGAGTCGGGCAGGATTGGAATATTCCAACCAGCTGGAATTATCTCCACCGATGCCGTGAAGCAGATATATTACCGGATAACGTTTCTCTGCAGATGCATCTGCCGGGAGAATTATCGAATATTTCAGCTCCTTATTCAAGCATTTGCTGTTGAGCGTCAGTCCCTCCTTCTCGATAGGAAGGGGAGTAGCTCCGGCAGCAGATACTTGGGTATTTACTACTGCGGCAAGGAGCACCGCAGTAGTAAATCCAAGGAGGTTTGATTTATTCAATAGACAAATAGACATGAAGCAGTTGATCTGTGTTGTTATTCGTTTGATAATCGAAAGAATATATTATCGGATAGGGACGTTGCTAACCATGAACGATACGAGATTATAGAGACCGTAGTGGGCACAAGTTGAATTATCCGTACCATTATGCACGCGATATTCAACCGTTGTGCCTGCATCGCGAATGGCGCAGAACGTCGAGAGGGCGGCTTTATAGTTCGTGCCATCGTCGGTGATATCAATGCCATAGCGAGAAGCTTTAAGCTTTGCTCCACTGGCGGGGGTGAAATCCGAGTCGTAGAAGTAGAAACTTGCCACTTGTCGACCTGAAGTAGCGATCGGGCTGAAAATCTTCAGGTTGGAACCGCATACCAGGAATTGGCGATGGCTGTCAACGCCGGTTATTCCGAGAGTGGATTCAACGGCGGTAAAGAGCTCGTCGGCATCAGTATTTCCGGCATCTTCGCTGCGCACAATGGCAAGTGCCATGTTCTTGAGAGCAAGATTCGATGCAAAAACGTCAACGATATCGTTAGCTGTGATTCCGGCAGGGGAGTCGCCGATTTCAACGTAGGCTACATGAGAGTTCTCGTTAGCGCGATATCCGGCGCCTGTGAATAGTTTGACTGCGCAAGGGGCGTTGTTGACGGTTACTTCCGAGGGGGCATCGCCGGTGGGAACATTAATGGCGGTTTCTGATACGTAATCTGTGCCGTTAATGGCTGCTGAAAATACGGCTAATCCTTCGCGCAGACCTTCGCGCCAGTAAGCGGTGGTATGCGCTCCGTTACGAACGCGATATTCATGCTTGATGCCCATATCGCGCATGAGCGAATGGAGCTCGCCATTTCCGGCGTATAAGCGTTCTTCATCGTCGCCGCAGTCGATATAATATTTTACCGAGGAGAATTGCGAGGGGTTACTGCTGAAGAAGTGAAGCGGACACATCGATTTATAGTAGGAAGTTAGGCGAGAGTCGCCGGTCGTACCTTTGCCACCAAAGATCGACCCCCACTGACTATCCCAACCGCCGAGCGTACGATACTGAGCATCGGTGTTGAGCGATGGGCTAAGAGCGATGCAGGTGCCGAACATATCGGGATGTTTTGATACCATTGTCAGTGCTCCGAAGCCACCCATGGAGTATCCTGCAATTGCGCGGTCCTTGGCATCCGGACGTGTGCGAAGCAGTTTATCAATTAAAGGTACAAACTCATCGACAAACATATCCATGTAGTTAAAACTGCCGTCGTAACGATTGACATAATAGGATTTATAGCCGTCGGGCATCACATATATTACCGGCTCGATAATTCCGGCTTTGCGAGCCGATTCGTCGACGGTTTGGATGTCGAAATGGTCAGCATTCCAAGAGTCGGGGCTGTCGCCATAACCGTGGAAAAGATATACCACGGCAAATGAGGCAGATGTGTCGTTGAGGTATTCTTGAGGCACATAGACCGAATAGGTTACCTGCTGCTCGAGTTTTTGGCTGTAGAAAGTTAAGCCGTCTGTATAACGTTTGGTAAGCACCTCGGTTTTCGTAGAGGTGTTATCGTTATTGTCGGGTTTAGGTTCGTCTGTCGGAGACTCCTTGTCGGAACAAGCGGAACCGACAAAGAGGAGAAGTGAGGATATTAATACCGATGTTAAAAAGTTGCGAGTCATATTTCAGTAGGGTTAATATGGGCCAAGGGCTTGTTGCCATAGACGATGATATCTTTACATTGGATAGCGTAACCGGCAGTAGGGTTGAGCCATTTTACGGTTAGCGAGTGCTTCCCTTCTGGGAGGTCGTAGGTGTAGAAGATATCATATTTGCGAGTAATATAATCGAGGGGCATTGCGATTTCCTGAATGGGCTTGCCGTCGATGCTGGCTTGAAGATGAGCTACATAATCGTCGGGCGTCGACTTGATATCGCGACGTACCAGCCCTTGCAGAACTATTCCGGAGCCGGTAAATTCCCAAGTGTGTTCCGGATCGAGGTCGAGCTTAACAACGCGACGTTCTACCGGATATATCCCTTCAAACGATTGTTCGAAAGGCACCGGTGTAGGACGCTGAACGCGAGTGACGTAGTTGTCACCATCAATTTTCCCCCCATTTTTTTCCAAAACCTGGCCGAGAAGTTTCAAGGTGACATCACATGAGGTTGTCAATGAGATATCCGTATAGGGGAAATTAATATTTTCGCAGCGCTCAATTGCTGGTTTCCAGTAATCGGGGATGCCGCTGTAGCCCTTGATAACACCAAGAATACCGGCAGCCGTGGCGGGGTTGCAGTCGCTGTCTTGTCCGCAGCGAGTTGCGATATCCATAGTCTTGAAGAAATCGCCATCGCCATACAGCAGGCCGATTACGCAATAAGCGGCATTGATTGTAGCATCAATATCGAAGCCATTGAACACCCCTTCAGGACATCCTTTTTCATTCGTATATCGTTCGTCGATTGCCAACCAACATTGTTTCCAATCGTTGGGATATTGGGCGTGATATTTGATAACATCAGCGATACAACGATAGAACTTGCTGTTTTCAGGGATAACCTGAAGGGCTTCGCTTACAACGGTCGGGATATCATCGCAGATATATGCTAACGAGTACATTGCACTCATATACACGCCTCCATAAAAACCGTCGCCGTAGTTCATGATATGACCGATTCGGTCGGCAAAAGCGGCAGCCGTGTTAGGCATCCCCGGGCAAATCATACCGATAAAGTCAGATTCAATCTGGAAATCGATATCATCGGCATGTGGGTTGTTGCGCCAATGGCCTGATTGAGGGGGATTGATGCCGTTGAGGATATTGTAGCGGGCAGCTTGATTTGCATGCCACAGCTTGTAATCGGCATTGGCAAACGCATCAGCATAGCTTTGAGCCGGAGCGTCGATACCTTCGCGAGCCATCACCTCCATGAAGGTTAGATCCATGTAAACGTCGTCATATAGGCCCGGATCTTCTTCAAAAATATCTTTGCAGTAATCGTCATACCAGATGATAGGGATGCTGTCGTTAATCATTCCACCCTTGAATTTGAATTCAGTAGGGCCGCCGAAGGTGCATCCGATAGTTTGTCCGGCCCAACCGCCTCTGATTTTGTCGATTAGGAGATTCTTCGGAATAGAGACTGTGCTGTCATATGGAATAGCGGCTGATTGAGAGTCCCTTCCGGAACAGGCAGTCAGAGCAACTACGCCGAGAGCAGTTGCAGCAATGCTTTTATATATGGTTGCTATTTTCATTGGATAGAGTAGAAGCGGTTTGTGTTTTGATTTTCGCTATAATACATGATGTCGTTGATGCGAATCGTGTAATTCTTGTTAGGATTGGTCCAGACTAAGCGAACCGTATGTTCTCCTTCGGGGAGGAGATATTTCCATGCCGGCTCAACTTTGCGGTCGGTGTTGCGCATCGGCATCTTGGAGACATGGTCTAACTTGCCGTCAATCCAGACTTCAACGTTAGCGACATACTTGTCGTTAGGTTCTGCCAGGCCAAACACTTCCGAGCCTATATGGCGCGTAGAAACGCGATTGATATAGTCCTTGTTGATATGTTTCAGACAGCAGATATTGCCCCAAATCACGAAGCCGTTGCCGTTAAACGAAAATTCGTAAGTGTCATCAAAGAAGCAGTCTTTGCGTTCGCGCATCAGGGGATACATCCCGGTGAAGTTCTGCTCTAAGGGAAGGATCGAGGGGCGCTGAATAGGAATCTCCACTCTATCGTTGTCGACTTTCCCTCCATTCTTTTCAATTAGCGTTAGGGCATGATTGAGAGTCATGTTGTAGGAGTCGTCGAGCGAGATATCCGTGCCTTCAAAGTTGAGGGTTTCAATCTCTTTCAGCGGGTTGAGCCAGAATGATGGAATCCTATCGTAACCATACATCACTCCGAGCACTCCCCCGGCAGTTGAGGGGTTGCAGTCGGCATCTTGGCCGCAACGGGCAGCAATGTCGAGGGTTTCGGTGAAATCACCGTTACCGTAGAGCATGGCTAAGGCAACGAACGCCGAGTTGAGTTTTGCATCAATATTGAAACTGAGGAAAACACCTTTCGGACAGCCAACATCGATGTTCCAGTTGCGTTGGAGATATTCCCAACATTTAATCCAATCTTCGGGGTGGAGACGGTGGAAATCTAATACATCCTGAATGCAGCGATGGAAACTGCTCTCTTGCGGAATCGGAGCGAGAGCTGCCTCTACAATTTCGCGAGGATTGTTGAGATAGAAAGCTGAGGAGTAAAGCCCGGCTACAAATGCGCCGCCATAGAATCCCTCCCCTGAATTCATAATATGGCCCACCTTGTCGGCAATTTGCAGCGCTTGTTGCTGCATAGCCGGCGACATCATTCCGATAAAGTCAGCTTCGATTTGGAAATCGAGGTCGTCGGCGTGAGGATTATTCATCCAGTTACCTGACTCCGGGGGCATAATCCCTTGTCGGATATTGTAACGTCCGGCTTGATTGGCATGCGCCAGATGATAGTCAGCGTAGGCAAAATGCTTTGCAAGTTCTTCTTGCGAGCAATCCAACCCTAATTGGTCGAAAGTCTCAACAAAGGTGCAATCATTATAGATGTCGTCGAACAGCCCCGGCTTCTTTTCCCACCAGTATTTTACGATATGGTCGGACCACGGAATCGGCTGATACGATTGAGTATACGAGCCGGTAAACTTAAATTCAACCGGAGCACCAAACACAACCCCGATAGTCTGACCTGCCCAACCCCCTTTAATCTTGTCAAGGAGTTGGCTGCGAGTCATCTCTACAGATTTCGGTGCCGCGAAAGTTGTAGCAATAGCGGCTCCGGCAGCGAGGATTGTTAAGGCTAATCGTTTCATTTTGCGTTATTGTCAGGAAGATTATACACTCCAAGTTCGGTAATAGAGGTGAAGTTGGAGACATTCTTAGTGTACTTGTTCCAGTGGGCTTGCTCTTTTGTGTCAAGCAGGATGCGCACACCCTTAGTGGTCACTGTCGGGAATTCGAGCAGATATTGGGCGAAGTGAGGCTGGAAGAATACGATATCTGTTGAGGGGAGCGCCGGCGTAGAGGTGTAGGAGGTTACGTTACGCCAATGTCCGTTCTCGTCGAGATATTGAATGTTCAAGTCGGTAAACCATCCGCCAAATTCTTCCAGGCATCCGGTGTTAAATTCTATCAGGTTGATAGTTTGGGGAGTGTCCCACCCATAGCCGAAGTAGTCGATTTTCGGGCCCTTTGTTTTGGCAGCGAGGGAGTAGAATACCGAGCCGGCACCCTTTTTTACGCCGTCGTTAATTACATCTACCGTCTTGGCATACATTGGTTTACCGAATGTAATCCAGCAAGAATCGAGCACCGCTTCATTGAGTTCTCTAACATTCGCATATATGGTATCGGCTTGCATGGCGAGATTAGTAGGCTTAACAACGATGTTGAAATCCTTTGTCATCTCTTTGCCGTTACCTGCCAGACGTAATGTTAGATCATATTTGCCGGCTTTTTCCGGTGTGCCGTAAAGTGCTCCATCATTAAATGAGAGGCCTTCGGGGAGGTTACCGGCAACAATGCTCCATGAGTAGTCGCGGTTAGCGGTACAAGCGAAAGAATAATCGGTAGGTTGACCAACATTTAAGTCGGGCATCGGACCTACGCAAAATTCCAAGGGAGGATTAAAGCGAGCCTTGGGGTTGATATAAACGTATCCACCTTTAACATTGCCACCATTCGCTTTTACCACCTCCAGCGCCATGTTGTAGGTGCGGTTAATGATATCTTCAATAGAGGCATCGGGCATGTCGTAACGGGTGATATTGATGTAGCGGTCGTTAAACGGCTTGTCCCACCCTTTAATCGGCATAGTTAAATCGGCCGGGAGCGATTTTGCACCATTAATAACGCCGAGCAGACCGGAAATAGTGGCAGCTTGGTTATCGCAGTCGAACCCCATGGCACAACTGAGGTCAAGTGTGCGTTGGAAGTCGCCATGGCCATATAGCATAGCCAGAACGCCCATCAAGCCATTGAGATCGGCGTTCCAGATAGTCTTGGTCATGGGATCTTCGTTGACGTAGAACTCGTCGGCGATGATTTGGCGCGACTTTACCCAATCGTTGGGATATTGTTTGAAAAGTTCGAGACATTTCTTTACACCGAGAGTATATCTGTCGTCGGCGGGGAGATATTTCAAACCCTTCTCAATTAGTTTCTTAATATCACTTTCGAAGAAAGCTTCGGCATACATCGCTCCGTAAAGCGCTGTTGGCTGTACGGCCCAAGAGTCGCTGGTGATGCGGGCTGCCCAATCGCTTTTTGCTACGGCATAGGCGGTCATTCCGGGAGCGGTGTACGCCCAAATCTCATTGATGAGCTGAGGGTCAATCTGATACCAATGAGGGTTGAGGTCTTGCTGACCGGTGAATGGGGGCGTATAGCCTAAATGCATTGCGCCGAGAGCAGCTCGGTTGGCCAGCCATACTCTGTCGCGAATATGATACATCCAGCCGTCGCGCATATTAGCGTAAGTAGGCTCGATGCCATATTTCTCCATCAATGTGAGGTAAATGTATTCAACATCTGTATCATCATCGGAAAAGGCTCCGTTATATTTTTCAAGTTTGTCAAGATTCTTAGTATATCCGAATGGGAACCGGGATTCAGATGCCGGCTCTGCCACAAATTTATTTTCAAATGGCAGGCCGTAAATGTTCCCAACCATTTGGCCAATCCATGCTCCTGCGATTTTATCCTTCAGCACATCCTCCGAGATACGTTCGGCGGCTGAAGAGGCGCAGTAGCTGCCTATTAATAGCGAGGCAGTCAGGCAGCTGTTAATAAGGTTTTTCATTGAGTGATAATATTTATAGGTAAGAGGGATGAGAGTTGAGGGGGGGAGTGGAGAGTTGTTGAATGAGAAAAAAGAGGGGAGAGAGGAGGAGGGGTAGAGTTGTTAGGAATTAGTTATAACCGGTGTTTTGCTGTAAACGCGGGTTAGCATTGAGAATTTCTGTCGGGATGGGGAAGAGTTCGCGGAAGGTGTCACTTTCTTGTGCGGGATGTGCCCAATATTGTTTGAGGTATTTCCCGAAGCGAATCATGTCTTCATGACGCCAGCCTTCCCAGGCAAGTTCGCGCCCACGTTCGGCATACAGCTCGTCGAGGGTGAGCTGGCTTGCGGTGTAGGGCTCCAAGCCGGCACGTGTACGAATCTTTTGCAGGTCGGGGAGATTAGCAGCTTCTGACTGACGTCCTTGGCGAACGAGAGCCTCGGCATACATCAACACTACGTCGGCATAGCGGAACAGAGCGAAGTCGTTGTCCATACAGGTTTCGCCTGAGGTCAGCAGGCCGTCGGTCTGATATGCCCATTTGCAGAGACGAGCGCCATCATATTTCTGGCGACCACCGTTAGCGTTGTAATACTGCTTTTCATCGAAAACGGGGTTGTAAGACATCTGAACATCATTGCCGTTAGAATCGGTAATCATAATAGGCGAACCGGAGATGTCATACTGCGGGCCGTAGAGCCATGATTGAGCCAGGCGCTTGTCGTTAGCATCGTAGCTTTGGAAGAAGTCGGGCTCGCAGATGAAACCTGACCAGGGAGATGCCGAGATATTGAATGTTGCGCAAGATGCAGATTCGAGTGCGAGGGTGTAGGCGTAGAATGCACGGCTACCGCTGGGAATTGCAGCTGTGTCGTAAACAATTACGAAGATATTCTCTTTCGAGTTGTCGTTATTGACGGTGAAGTTGGCTGAATAGTCATCTTCAATCGAGTAAGCACCGAGGTCCATAACCTTCTTTGCAGCAGCTGCAGCTTTATCGTACATCGGGGTGCCGAACCATTTTTCAGCATTCAGATACATCTTTGCAAGGATGCAATATGCTGTAGCTTGGTTGGCGCGACCATAATTGGTTGACGAGGGCTGAGCATCGAGTTTAGAAATTAGGTCGTCAGAGAGCTCATTTTCGAGGAAGTTGAAGATCTCCTTACGGCTCTTTTGCTCGGGATAGTCGGTTTCGGTGTAGTCGATGGTGAAGGGGATGTTGCCCCAGCTTGACATTGCTTCATAATAGAAGAAAGCGCGGAGCACCTGCATTTCTGCTATGATTTTATCCTTGCCGTCGAATTCGATTTCGGATAGCTCGGTTTCGTAGATGATTTCGTTACAAGCAGCGATGCCGTTGAAACACCAGTCCCAACCTTTCTTGATGAGCTTGTTGGATGGTGGGATAAGGTTGTTTTGCACCTCTTGATAACGACCACCGCTATACCAGCTACCGGTGCTGGTAGCGGGAACGGCACATTCGTCAGAGGCTTGCAGTTGGAGCGTCCAAAGGCTCTGCTCGGAATTGTAGCCCTGTAGTTTCACATAGGCACGTCCGGCGTTTGATACCAGTTCCTTTTCGTTTTTGAAGAAGTTCTCCATCGGAATCTGGCTGTAAACGGTCTCATCGAGATCGGTGCAGGCTGAGAGAGTGCAGGCCGATAGCAGACCGAGTCCTAAGAATTTATTTATGGTTTTCATTTTGTTCTTTTTCGAAGGGTTGAAAAATTCAGGTTATTTCTTAGAATTTGGCTGTTACGCCGAAGGTGAAGTCGGTTGTACGGGGATAGTAAGTAAGCCCTTCCAGCCCCGGCTCAATACCTGTGATTCCAACTTCGGGGTCAACACCCTTATAACCGGTGATAGTGAATACGTTCTGAGCAGTGAAGCTAAGACGGAGTGAGCGGATAAACTTGTTAGCGAATCGGAAGGTGTAGCCCAGCGAGATGTTGTCGAGCTTTAGGAATGAAGCGTCTTCAACATATTTCGAAGAGTATTTATTTCCGGAAACGCTTGTGCGATTCTGCTCATCGAGCCATTTGTTGGTGATATTGTAGAGACCGATACGGCTGAGGTCGGAGTAGCGCAGTGCAAGGTCGTTGAGCACTTTGCCACCGATAGATGCACGCAGCGAGAAACCGAGATCCCAGTTACGCCATGTGAAGTTGTTGGTCCAGCTCATGGTTACTTTCGGATAAGCGGTGCCGAGCTTTACCCATTGTTCTTCGGGAACTGAGCCATCGTCGCCTTGGCCGAGGAGCACGTCGTTACCGTCAGTGTCTGTGCCGAGGTAGATCGGGCCGTAGAATGTGCCGAGCGATTCCCCTTCGATAAGGCGCTGAGTGTAGCACTTACCGGGTGATGACCAACCTACTTTGTAAGTACCGTTAGTGAATTCTTCGTTGGTAAACTTGTTAAGTTTGTTGGTGTTGTGGGCAATCAGATAAGTTGTGTTCCAAGTGAAGTCGCGAGTCTGCACCGGAGTGGCGGTTATTGTGAGTTCAATACCTTGGTTAGTAACCTTACCTACGTTAGTAAAGAGAGTGTCGTAGATATATGGAGGAGTAGGAACGGTGTAGCTGTAGAGCAGGTTATCGGTAGTGCGATGATAGTAATCGAATGTGAAACCGAGACGGTTGTTGAGGAACTGAGCATCAATACCGATGTTAAATTCTTTCTTCTTTTCCCATTGCAGGTCGGGGTTGGGGTTAGAAGCCGGCTGATAGGTGTTAATCCATTCGCCGTTATACCAGAATTTACCGGCGGTGCTCATCAATATGAGCGACTTATAGTTAGAGAAGTCTTGGTTACCGGTGATACCGTAACCGCCACGGAGTTTCAATTCGTTCAGCCATTCTACATCGCGGAGGAAAGCTTCACGGCTCAAGCGCCAACCGAGGCTGACAGCGGGGAACCAGCCCCACTTATTGTTCTTACCGAAGCGGCTTGAACCGTCGCGGCGGAGCGAAACCGAACCCATATAGCGGTCGTCGTAGTTGTAAAGCACACGGCCGAAGAAACCGATGTAGGTGTTTGATTCTTTGTAAGAGTAGAGCTCTGCTTTGTTGTTAAGCAAGCCTGAACCAGAACCGATATTGTTGGTTTCGAAGTCGTCGAAATCGAAGCCTTGGTTTTCCATGTTGGCATAGTTATCGGTGCTTTTCTGGTAGTTGTAACCGAGAAGGGCTTGGATAGAATGCAGGCCGAAGGCGCGAGTGTAGTGGAGCGTTGTCTCAAACTGAGTGTCGTTGCTCTTGTAGTTGTCGATTTCGGCTTTACCGCCGGTGCCAATCAGTGAGGGGTAATACTGAGTATAGTAGGTGTTCTGTTCGTTAGATTCGCGAGAAAGCGACAGGAAGGCGTCCCATTTCAAACCGGGGATAGGCTTGATGTTTAAGGTTGCGCGTGCGTTACCGCCGAAGTTGTCGTTCACAACGGTAGATGTGCGCTCGTTAATCATCGCTACCGGGTTGTAGTATTCCATTTCGGCGATGCGGTAGTAGCCACCGGAGGTGGTGTTAGTCGCATCGTAGACGGGTTCTGTGGGGTTGTGGAAGAATGCCTGGCTGAAAGCACTGGTGTTCGAGGGGTTGTATTTGCGGTGGTTAACGAAGAGGTTAACGTCGAACTCTAACCAGCCGTCGAGTAGGCTCTGGCGGATGTTAGTGCGGGCAGCGATCTTCTCGTAGTCGTTTTTCTTCTGGAGGCCTTCAGCTTTCTCATAGTTGAGCGACGTGGCGTGGGAGAATTTCTCAGTACCGCCGGAGATTGAAATTGTATGCTTATGGCTGAAGGGGGTGCGGGTGATTTGATCGAACCAGTCGGTGTCAGAGCCGTATTTCGAGGATGACATTTCCGGACGATAGGTGTCGATTACGTAGTTGAATTCGCTGGCGGTGAGAGGTGTGGCACGGCGAGAAACGGTGCTGACGCTGAACTGACCGTCGTAGGTGACTTCCGTACGCCCTGCGCGTGCACGTTTTGTAGTAACGATGATAACGCCGTTCGTACCACGAGTGCCGTAGATTGCAGCTGCAGAACCGTCTTTCAGTACGTCGATTGATTCGATATCCTGCATATTGATGTTGCGGATATCAGCACCAACCACACCGTCGATGATTACCAACGGGCCCTGGCCGGCAGCGAGGGTGTTGGTGCCTCGGAGCAGAATCTGATATTTAGCTGTGGGGTCGGCACCGTTGGGGTTCACAATCTGTAAACCGGCAACTTTGCCTTGTAACATACCCATAGCGTTGGTATATGAACCGGGGTTTAGTTCATCCTTCTTTACTGAAGCAACCGACCCGGTCAGCTCTTTCTTAGTTGTCTGGCCGTAGCCGATAACAACAACTTCGTCGAGGAGTTCGGAGTTTTCCTGGAGAACGATAGTTAGCTTCTTTTGATTGCCAACTTTTACAGATGTCGGTGTGTAGCCAATAGCGGATACTTCGAGATAATTGGCGGGCTCTGCTTTGATAGCAAATTCGCCATTCATGCCGGTTGCTACTCCGGCTTTAGTGCCTTTGACAATCACACTGGCGCCGATAACGGGGTCATTGTTATGGTCAATAACTGTACCGCTGATTAATGTCTGGGCGTAAGCCGCAGGAGCGATCAAAATGGCAAGCGCGAAAGCGACCATCGCCATAGCGACCTTGATTGCACTCGGTTTCATTAATTTAAGCATTTGTTAGTTTTTTATGATATTTAGGTAAGTGGTTTCGCAAAATTGTAAGCGTCATGATAAGAGAGAGCGGCTGCAGGCGGAGTTATTCCGGAATTTCGTCGCGCGTAGGAATAGACTGCTGCGCTCCCATGCGTGTAACGGAAATCGAACCGGCACGGTTGGCAAACAGGATGGCGTCGCGAATCGGACGCCCTTCGGAGATAGCTACGCAGAAAGCGCCGCAGAAGGTGTCGCCGGCGGCTGTAGTGTCGATAGCTTTTACTTTGAATGTTGGGATTAACTGGCTGGTGCCATCTTCGCAGAGCAGAGCGCCCTTACTTCCGAGGGTAAAAATAACGGTCTTGATACCCATAGCGTGGATAGCATTAATAGCGCGCTGTTCGCTTTCTTCATCTGATATTTCGATGCCTGAGATAATTTCAGCTTCGGTTTTGTTGGGGATAATGATGTCAACATTCTCAAGCAGCGAAGCAGAGAGCGGTTGGGCAGGCGCGGGCGCAGGATTGAGAATCACCGTTACGCCATGCTTTTTTGCAACTTTAGCGGCGTATTCAACGGTTTCCAATGGACTTTCGAGCTGCATAATGATCAGCGCAGCGTTGGCGATGTCATTTTCAGCAGCATCAATGTCGGCGGGGGTGAGATCGGCGTTTGCCCCTGAAGCAACAGCGATAGAATTTTCGCCGGAGGCATCAACGTTGATCAGAGCTACTCCGGAGGGACGATCCGAGATTGTGACATGAGTAGTATCGATGCCGAGCTTCCCGAGCATTTCAACGGTTTGCTTTCCGAAAATATCGTTGCCGATTTTCCCAATAAACATTGTGTTACCGCCGAGTTTCGCTACAGCTACAGCCTGATTAGCACCCTTGCCACCCTGGTTCATCATGAAGTCACCTCCGAGAACTGTTTCTCCCGGACGCGGCATCTTCTGACTCCGGATTACCATGTCGGTGTTGCTACTACCGATCACGATAATTTTCTTAGGGCTTGAATCCATGGTAATATTCTGTATTTAAGTGAATTAGTTTTTTGATTTGGTATTATTTTGAGGCAATTTGAGCGACAAACCTGCTCAAACGTTTGTGCAAATATATGTATAGTTTTTAATAAAAGCAAAATATTTAGAATATTTTTTGCGAAAATTTCAAATTTATCGAAAACGGCATGTATAAGTGCCGAATAAACGTGTTATAAAACATATAGATTATGCGTGAAAAAAATTATGTGAAAATTTTGCGCAAAAATTTGCGCATTATGGAAAATATGCGTAAATTGCAGCCGTGAATCAGTGGTATATCTCTGTAAACCAATTTTATCGCTATGAAGAAAAGTACATTAACCGACGTATCAGCCAAGACAGGATTATCAATTACTACAATATCGCGTGTGCTAAACGGAAAATCAAAAGAGTTTCGCATTAGCAAAGAGACACAAGAAAAGGTGAAATCCGCTATTAAAGAGCTGGGTTACAAGCCTAATTTTGCTGCGCAAAGTTTGCGCAACAGTACAACGCATACTATAGGACTGCTGATTCCACGCATTGAAAATCCGTTTTTTGCGAATATTGCAAGCATTATTATACAAGAAGCGAACAAATATTCTTATCCGGTAATGGTTATCGACACTCTGGAGAACCCTGTAGAGGAGGATAGAGCGTTAGATACACTGTTGTCGCGCAATGTTGATGGTATAATAATGGCGCCATGTTCTGATTCTTCGCAGCGCATTGCAGAGGTGAGGGAGCAGGTGCCGATTGTGCTTGTCGACCGTTATTATGAGGATACCTCACTGCCTTATGTAGCTACCGACAATTATGCCGGCGCGTTCGATGCTACCCAGCTATTGATTGCGAACGGCCATAAGGATATACTTTGCTTACAGGGCTCGCCGCTGTCGATCACGTCGAATAAGCGTGTGGCAGGTTATTGCGATGCGATGAAGAAAGCCGGATTGGAGGAATATATCAATGTGCGTGGCAATGATTTCTCGACGCACAACGGATATATAGAAACAAAATTGGCGATGATGTCTAACAGAAAATTCACAGCCGTGTTTGCGCTCTCCTCTACTATTCTGTTGGGGTCAATGAAGGCTTTGCATGAAAGTCATAAGAGTGTGCCAACTGATGTTTCAATAGTGTCGTTTGATAACAACTTGTTTCTCGACTATATGAATCCACCGGTTACGCGTGTTTGCCAGCCTGCCGAATATATCGGCATTGTTGCCGTTAAGATGTTGATGGACACTATCAAGGGGGCTGAGATTAAGCAGCCGGCGGTATTGCTCTCCCCAACGATTACCTATGGTAACTCGATCGCGCAGCGAGAATCCGCAGATTGAGTAAGTAAAATTATAGACGGCGCAACATAAAAAGTTTGCGCAGCGAGAATAAAAGAAGTAAGCCACGCATAGAGGTCAGGGTGCTGACCGCGATGCGTGGCTTTTCTGATTGCAACATTGAAAGGCCGGAGAAGCCAATCAATTCAAATATAGAAATTACCAGTTGTCGGTACGGAAGGGGATGAGGGGTAGATAGTTGCCGGAATGGAGAGTGCCGGGCTGGAAATCTTTCCAGCAGTAACGAACGGCTACGGGGTTGGGAACCTCTTTGCTCGATACTACCATCTCGTTAGTTTGCCAGTGGAGCCATACGGAGTCGGCAGGATGGAACACCTTGTCTTCACCGGCCACTTCGAACCCTTCAATCATGTAGTTGCGGCAGATCCCATCGCAGGGGGAATCAATCAGTACCCAAGCAGCACCCTCTTTGAATGTGTGGCTCTTGTAGCGGGGTGAGGTTGCGGGGAACTGGGTTTTGCCGTAGGTTTTGTTCAGCGCGAGGTCGCAGAGACGTTTTCCGGCGGCAGCTTTGTTGCCGGGATGGATGTTGTGGAGCTCGAATGGCTGAACGAGGTCGTTGATGCTAATCATGTCGCTATTGGGAATCATCTCGATCGCTTTCCATTGAGCTTCGCGCAGCAGCGGGGCCTTGTTGTGTTCGTCAGGATCATCGTAATCATACGGGGCGATTTCTACGGCGTAGAAGGGGATATCACCGAGGTCCAACTGCTTGCGCCAGTCTTTTACCATTGTGGTCAAGCGGTCGGCATATGTTTCGTATGTTCTGACATTAGAGCAGCCCTGATACCAGATGATACCCTTGTAGGTATAGTTCTTAATCGGCCAGAACATCGCGTTGTACATCAACATCGGACGATAGTAGTGAACCATCGGTTCGATGTCTTTCGGGTCGAGCGATACATCGGGATAGGTCTCCAGAATCTCGCGGGAAGTCCAGCTTTCAACCTTAGCACCGCCGTAAGCCGCACTAACGATGCCTACAGGCACGTCGAGCACGTCGCTCATGCGCTTTGCGTAGTACCAAGCGATGGCGCTATACTCCGGAGCAGTGTCGGGGGAGGGAACGGTCCATACGGCGTCAACGGTGTCTACCGGGGTGTAGCTCTGCGTTAGGGGTACGGTGTAGAAACGAACACGGCCGGCTTCGGTGCGTGAGGTTGCAATTTCGTCGTAACCACCGAGAATGCAGCATCCGGGGAAACCCTTCAGCGGCATCTGCATATTTGACTGACCGGAAGCCAACCAAACCTCGCCCACGAGCACATTGTTGATGGTTAGCGGTTCGCCATCGGAGATGGTCAGGCTATATACGTCAAAGCTACCGGCAGGGGTGTTGACTGCAACGGTCCAGTTGCCATCTTTGTCGGTGGTAGCTGTGTAGGCTTTGTTGTCCCACGAGGGGGTAACTGTTACCTTTTTGTCCGGATCGGCTTTACCGTAGATGCGTGCTTCGGTATTCTGCTGCAGCACCATGTTGTCGGTAATCAATGAGCCGGGAGTAACCTTTGCACTAATGCCGAAGGCAATCAGCAGCAGCGAAAGGGATATAATTGACTTTTTCATTGATAGGAATTAGTTATTGATAGGTTAAAGTTTTCGTAGAGTTAAAGGGCCACCTGAGAGGCCGTTGAACTTAGTTTTTTGGAGCGTAATCGAAATACTCAAACAGGCCGTAGCCGGCGGGGGATGCGGCTGTTGAGGCTGCATACAGACCGATTACGGTGCCGGTGAATCCGGCGGTTGTTTCGCTACTCAGGTAGCGGGTATTCATTTTTGCTATTTCGTTGAAGTGCTTGCCGTCGATGGAATAGCTGAAGGTGTAATATTCAGCATCGGCGCTAACGCGAAGTGCAACTTTACCGGCTTGCACCGGGATAGCTTTTTCAACATGGTCAAGCGCTCCCAAACGGTAGCGGAGCACGATTGCCAGCTTCCCCTTGTCGGTGGCATCGGGCTGCAGGTAGAGATCATAGTGGGAATCTGCTTCACGATACACCGAAAGCCCGGCACAGTCGCCATCAACAGCGTCCTTCAGCTGCAGGGAGGTAGTAGCTTCAAAAGAGATGTCGGTTTGACGTACACCTACGAAGGTTGGGCTGTTGGCCCACTGATCAAGGGTGAGGTTTGTAGCTGTCAGTTTCAGCCCCTTTTTCGAGAGGTTATAGTTCTCGGTTTTGGGGTTCTGCAGATATACCCAATTGTAGGGGAGTTTCGCGTCGGAGAAAGTGATGCGCGAGGGTTGCGTGGCAACTTCATGCTGGGGTAAAGTTGCGACATTCATATCGAGGGAGATGGCACCGTCGCCATTGACTACCGGCCATGCATTTTCATCCCAACGCACCGGTGCAAGATATGTCTCGCGTCCGAGGAGATGATGGTTGCCGGTTTGCGGACGGAATGCCAAGCAGACCATCCACCAAGAACCGTCGGCAGCCTGCACCATGTCGGCGTGACCTGTGCCCTGAATAGGGTTCGACTGGGCGTTGAGGTTCATGTGGGTCAGAATCGGGTTGGCAGGGTTGCCGAGATACGGCCCTGCGATGTGGCGGCTGCGGGCAATTGTGATGCGATGAGCATATTCCGTGCCCCCTTCAGAAATCAGGAGGTAATACCAGCCATCCTTCTTGTAGATGTGGGGCCCTTCGGGGTATCGGCCGCCGGTACCTTCCCAAATACGCTGAGAGGGGGTAAGCTGGCGCCCGGTTGACGGATCAATTTCGCAGAGGGTAATACAATTGTCGGGATTGCTGACCATGTAGCATTTCCCATCTTCGAAATAGAGCGAGGGGTCGATACCACCCTGTTCCAACCATACCGGATCAGACCAACCCTTAGTGGGGTCGGTAGTGTGCACAATGAAATTACCCTTGTCGGATACGTTGGTGGTAATCATATAGAAAGTGCCATCGTTGTAGCGGATAGTCGGGGCGTAGATGCCACCCCATGAGGCGGCATTGTCGAGCTTTACCTGCTCCTGACGGTCGAGACAGTTGCCAATCTGCTCCCAATGGATAAGGTCGGTGCTATGAAACACCGGCACACCCGGGAAGAATTGGAAACTACTGTTTACGAGATAGAAGTCATCACCGACACGGCATACGCTCGGGTCGGGATAGAATCCCGGAATCACGGGATTCTTGTAGCCGAAGGTTGATTGAGCGAAAAGCGATCCGGCGGCTAATAGTGATGTAAGTAAGATAGAAACTTTTTTCATAGACATAAAATGCCAAGCATTATTTAATTTTTAGAACCGGAATTATATCATTAGTGGGGGAGGGGAGGTAGACAACGAGACCCTCGGCAGTGCGGTTGAATTTCACCTTGCCGTAGCCTAAGAGTTCTACCGAGCGGATTTTGCCATTGTAGTATTTGCTATCTTTAGCGAGCGATTTGATTACCAATGGCTCGTTGTTAACGGGCCATGCGAGAGCCGTAGCGTAAAGGATTTTACCTTTTGTCGCGAAACGGATTTCGTTGGCAGCAGCGTTCTTGTAGGCGTCTTCGTTGAAGCCTGCACCGTCGAGTTTGATAGTAGATTCAGCAACGGGGCCTTCGCCGAAAATCTTCCAGGGACGAGTTGCGTAGATGCTTTCGCTGTTAACCTGCATCCAAGCCTTGATGCCGTTAAGAATAACTTCCTCCTTGTCGTCGAATGTGCCGTCGGCACGCAGAGGTACACTCAGCAGTAGGTTGCCGTTCTTGCTGACAACGTCTACAAGCATTTTGATAACGGTAGCGGCAGATTTATATGCGTTGTTGTCGTAGATACTTTGGTTGTAGTGCCAGCCACCGATGCAGGTGCAAGTTTCCCAGGGGAGGGGAATCATTTCATTGGGGGCTCCGCGTTCAACATCCCAGAGCACACCCTTCTTTTGGTCGTCGGTAAGGATTTTACCGGTCATAACGGCGGTAAGTTTGCCGTTGTGGGTGGCCATATTGTGGTTGTAGAAATGCGCACCGATTTTCAGACCGGCATCGCTGATAGGCCAGAGGGGAAGGCCGGTGGCGTCGAAGTAGATAAATTCGGGGTTGAAACGGTTAATAAGGTCAAGGGTTCGGTTGTAGATATTTGTGGCAAACTCTTCAGAGGGGATTGATGCACCATTTTTCCATTCCCATTGATCAATGAGCTGCCACTGAGCCCAGCTACCCTTGCTAAGCTCATGGTTTTGGCGATATAGGTGCTGAGGATCGTAGCCTTCCCACCATTTTCCTTTGCCATCTTCTTTTGTTAGACAGCCATCGTAAGGCACGCCCATTTTAGGTCCACCTTTTTGGTCGTAGCGCTGAGAAGGTTCATACCAAGTCCAAGCGTGATCAGCGTGAACGCTGACGCCGAACGGCAGGCCGGCCTTGTCGGCAGCCGCTTTCCATTCCGCCATCACATCACGTTTCGGGCCGATGTTTTTGGCGTTCCATTCTTGATATTTACTGTCCCACATGTCGAAGTTGTCGTGGTGGTTAGCCATTGCAACGAAATATTTCGCTCCGACTTCCTTGTAGAACGCAACGATTTTATCTGGGTCCCAATTCTCGGCTTTCAGCAGAGGCAAAACATCCTTGAACCCGAATTCAGAGGGATGACCATAGTGCTCAACATGATAGTTGTATTCATTGGTCCCCTCAATATATAGAGTTCGGCCCATCCAGTCGCCGGTCCCTTCAACGCATTGAGGTCCCCAGTGGGCCCACATACCGAATTTCGCATCGCGAAACCATTCCGGCACTTGATAGTTTTCTTCGAACGATTCCCAAGTAGGTTGGAACCGCCCCTTTTCCATAGGTTCATAAGCCTCGGAAATTTTCACGCTGAGCGTGTCGACCTGGGCAACAGCCGAGAGCGAAAAGAGAGATGCTAATGTAAAAGATAAGAATTTACGCATGGTAGTTAGTTGTTATCAAAATGGATAGTTTCCGAGGCTTGCTCCTTCAATAGCAGCAGGAACAATACACTCGTCTTTCAGAGCACCGGTATTGCGGTCAATACCTGCACCGGTGTCCCACATAAATGGCACCATCCCGTGGTTTTTGGCTTCACGGGTGATTATTTTATTCCAATCGTAGCGCGACTGCTTATGAGCAGCGAGCTGAGTGGGGTTGTCTTTAAGTTCATTTGACCAGTCCATCAGGGCGCCATATTCGCCAAGGATTACGGGCACACCCTTGTCGACGAATTTCTGTTTCATCTTATCGAATTCAGAAATTACATAGTCTTCTTCGCCCCAAGTTGCATTACGGTCAGCAGACTCGGCAACATGGTTGCCGGCGCCCCAGAAGAAGAAGCGTTTGCCCCATGATTCATCTTTCTCCATACCGCAGAAATTCCAGGGAGAATAGTAGTGGACTTCAACCATCAGGCGGTCGCTGACGTTATCTGTAGGCATTTCGCCAAAGAGGTCGAAAGTGTTGTCGATGTCGGTGTTCGGACCTTGAACGATAAGCACGCGCAGGGCGTTATTTCCACCGGTAGCGCGGACAGCGTCGACGAAAGTCTGCTCGTAGGTTCTAAGAACTCCCATTTGAGTTTCGTTAGAGGCATTAGGCTCGTTGCAACCGGCAAATAGCAGGTGCTCGTCGAATTCGTTCAGATCGTTGGCAATTTGAGTCCAGAGCACACGTTGCTTCTTGTTGTTGGCTTCCTGATAGTCGGTTGTGCAATGGTTTTCCAACCATCCGCCGTCCCAGTGGATATTCACAATTACATAGAGGTCGTTGGCAACACACATGTTGACAACTTCGTGCACACGGTTGAGCCATTCATCTTTGATTTTATATGTGTCGGCATCTTCGAGATGGCTGTTCCAAGCAACCGGCAGACGGATAGCGTTAAATCCGGCAGCTTTTACGCTTTGGATGTAGCTTTCAGTGATATTTGGATTGCCCCAGGCGTTTTCGCCACCTGTAGCTTCGAGAGTGTTGCCGATATTCCAACCGGCATAGATTTTTTTAGCAAGCTCCAGCGCGTTGCTCGACATATTGTTCGAGGTGTTGGCAGCTTGTGATATCGTAATAGTTTCGGTAGCATCGCCGGCGGTAAATGTAACGGTAGTTTGGCGAGCTTGTTTTGAGCCGTTAGCGCTAACTTGTAGTGTAACTTGGTGGTTAGTCATAGCGGCGCGGCTGCGGGTGTCGATAACGCTTACCCATGAATCGGCCGCTTCGGCCGTGTAGTCAACGTTGCAGAGAAAATCAACGGTAAGCGTTGTAGCCTCATAGCTGAGATTAGATGGGTCGGGAGTGACGGATTGGATAACGATTCCGTCTTTGGCTATCTGAGTGATAGCGATAGTAGCAGAACTTGTGCCGCATGAAACGGTAACGGTTGCCGTGCGATCTTCATTTGTCGTATTAGCGTCAGCAGTCAGAACTAATTTATAGATAGTAGAGCTTTCGCCATTAAGTTCAAAACTTGTAGCCCTAACCCAATCTACATCGGCTGATGCTGACGGTTTGGTGGGGGCTTCTACAAATACCGATTGGCTACCACCTGATTTAAGAAACGATAGGGCAGTGGTAGTAACTTTAAAGTTTGTGGTTGTAGGGTTCGGTTCATCATTGCTTGAGCTGCACGCAGAGAAGATAACTCCAAATAGAGCTATTACAATAACCAATAGACTGCTGAGTCTTTTCATATTAAGGTGAAGGTTGAAAATGAAAAACAGGGGCCGCTACCGTCAATAGCGATTAGCGACCCCTGTAATTAGGATTTATGATTTATTTATTTAGCGTGGTAAACGGGAACATTGATTTCGTCGATTGTTACCTTAACCTTGCTGGTGTCAACAACGTCGGGCCAGAGTCCGTAGAGTTCAATTGCCCAGAAAGCTGCACTTGCGCCCTGATCGCTCAGAGGAGCCTGAACGCGGTAGGTACCATCGCCTGTTACAGCGGTGCGACCTGCTGCTGTACCCCAAGTTGAAGGATACC
>CAZKYD010000013.1:0-28488 GCA_964556875.1 uncultured Alistipes sp. | reverse complement strand
GATTTTACGATACAGCGTATCGGCGGCGCGATGTTGGATAATCCATCACCTTACAACACGTATCGCTATCCCGGACTTCCCCCCGGCCCGATTCGTATTCCGGATAAGAGCACTCTTGACGCTGTGCTGTCAGCTCCGGAGCATAATTACTTGTATATGTGCGCAAGAGCGGATTTCTCAGGTTATCATGACTTCTCCTCTGATTTCGCTGAGCATAAGCAAAATGCCGCAAAATTTCAAAAGGCGCTCAACACCAAAGGGATTTCTCTCCAAAAATAATAATATTAACATAGACCATTATGCTTGAATATATCAATGGCAAGGTTGCCGAACTAACCCCAACAACCGTAGTTGTCGACGTCAATGGCGTTGGCTACGAGTTGAATATTACCTTAACAACCTTCTCGGCTATTGAACAGCAAGCCGGCGGTCAGCTCGGTGAACGCCAGTCGGCATATTCTGCCAAACTGTTTGTGCATGAAGTGATTCGTGAAGATGCATGGACGCTTTATGGCTTTGCCTCCAAGCGTGAGCGCGAACTGTTTCGCGAACTTATCGGTGTTTCGGGCGTTGGAAGCGGGTCGGCACGCATGATTTTATCGTCAATTCCTCCCGCCGAATTAGAGCAAGTAATCACCTCCGGCGACGAACGTAGGCTTAAGGCTGTTAAGGGAATCGGAGGAAAAACAGCTCAACGCATAATTGTAGACCTTCGTGATAAAATAAAACCTACAGGGGATTCGTTATTAATTCAGTCCGGTGTGGCAACTTCGGATGTTTTCGACGAAGCATTAGCCGCATTGGTAATGCTTGGCTTTGCAAAACCGGCATCTCAAAAAGTGCTTTCCAAATTGTTCTCAACAGAACCATCGCTTAAGGTGGAACAGGCAATCAAAAAAGCTCTTACTATGCTTTAATCTTAACCCCCATCACAGCGGTTAGATCTAATGATTGGGGGAATGTTTTATTGTTACGAATCTGAGTTACAAAACAATATATCGTAGATCTGTGTTGCTCCTCTGCACGATTGTTGCAGTGGTAGCATCTGCTTTGTATGCTCTTTCGGCAACTCCCGCCGGCGGTTCGAGCAACGGCAGCGGCAGCGGCAGCTCGAAGTCGATGACGCCTCCGCCCCCATTCCCCTCCAACTATAAATCGAAGAATACTACTGACTCAATCTCACTGCTCTATCCTGTACAGCAGACGGTCCCGATGGATTATGACCGCTTGATGGAGGATCAATATGCTGCCGATTTAACAACGCCGTCGAATATCGAAACCGTGCCGGAATATGACCCGGAAACCGGCTTTTACGTTATCCGAACAAAGATTGGCAATACCGAAATTACCACACCGTTTATCCTTAACGAGAAGCAATATAACAACTGGCAATTCCGCCGTCAACTGCAGGAATATTACCAGGAGCGTAATCAGCAACTTGTTGAAAATAAGGAGAAACAGCCGTTCAATATCTTCGATATGAACTTCGCTTACGGGCCGTTGGAGAAAATTTTCGGCCCCGGCGGTGTGTCGTTGAAAACTCAAGGTTCGGTGCAGTTGAAAATGGGTATTAAGTCGAACAAGAGCGACAACCCTTCTCTTTCGGTGAAATCGCGTCGTAAAACTTATTTTGATTTCGACCAGAAAATTCAGGCAACTATCGCTGCTTCAGTCGGCGACCGCATGAATTTCAACATGACCTATAACACCGATGCTACTTTCGATTTCGACTCCAAGAATATCAAGCTTGCTTACGAAGGAAAAGAAGACGATATCGTAAAGTCGATTGAAGCAGGTAATGTTTCGATGACCACTGGGTCGTCGTTGATTAAGGGTTCGACATCTCTGTTTGGTATTAAGTCAAAGCTGCAGTTTGGTAAACTGACGGTTACGGCTCTCGCGTCGCAGCAAAACTCCGAGTCGAAAACCGTAAACACCAAAGGAGGTTCGCAAGATACGGAATTCTCGGTGAATGTAGATGCTTACGACCAGAACCGCCACTTCTTCCTGTCGAATTATTTCTATACGAATTACGATCAATTCGCCGCTCATTTGCCGTTGGTATCTTCCGGCATTAGCATTACTCGTATTGAAGTTTGGGTGACCAATAAGAGCGGTAAATATGATTCTTCGCGAAATGTAGTTGCGTTCGCCGATATGGGCGAAGGTACTGCTGAAGGGCTGAATAACGACTATTGGATTACCAATGCTTCGGTTCCGGTGCCGTCAAACTCGTCGAACAACCTCTATCAGGTAATCAAGAGCGAATACCCCGGAGCTCGCTCGATTAATACTGTAACGCAAACGCTCGATGCGCTTCGTGCCTATGGCATTGAAGGTGGTCGCGATTATGAGAAAATCGAATCGGCACGATTACTGACATCCTCTGAATATACGCTTAACTCTACACTGGGTTATATTTCGTTGAAAACGCAGCTGAACTCCGACGAAGTGCTCGGTGTGGCTTACGAATACACCTATAATGGGAAGGTCTACCAGGTTGGTGAATTTTCATCAGATGTAACGACTACTTCCGAGTCGATATATGTAAAGATGCTAAAGGCCACTACGGTCGACCCGAAGCTGCCTATGTGGCGCTTGATGATGAAGAACGTTTATTCGTTGGGTGCATATCAGGTTCAGAAAACGAATTTCAAACTCCAAATTAAATATCTGTCGGATACTACCGGTACGCAGATTAACTATCTGCCGATAGCGTCGATGTCGAGCACTCCTCTGTTGCAGGTGATGAATCTCGATAGATTGGATTCTAACGACCAATCAAACCCCGATGGTTTCTTTGACTTTATTGAAGGATATACGATTATAGCCTCTACCGGCAAGGTGATTTTCCCGGTGGCTGAGCCGTTTGGCGCTCACTTGGAAAAGAAAATCGGCGACCCGGTGACGGCTGAAAAATATGTCTATAAAGAGCTTTACGACTCTACATTGGTAGTTGCAAAGCAATTCTCGGATAAGAATAAATACGTCCTGACCGGTACATATCAGGCGTCGGGCGGCTCGCAGATTCGATTGAATGCGATGAATGTGCCCCGCGGATCGGTAGTTGTAACTGCCGGAGGCGTAACTCTTACTGAGAACTCCGACTATACGGTCGATTACTCAATGGGTATCGTGACGATTACCAATCAGAGCATAATCGATTCCGGGCAGAGTATCTCCGTATCTCTTGAAAATCAGTCGGTATTCTCTACTCAACGCAAAACGCTGTTGGGCCTTGACCTGCAATATGCGGTAAATAAAGATTTGAATATCGGAGCTACGTTGATGCATTTCTCCGAAAAAGCATTGACCGAAAAGGTAAGCATCGGTGATGAGGTTGTCAACAACTCAATATTCGGTTTGAATGTCAACTACAAGACGAAGTTCATGTGGCTGACAAACCTGCTGAATAAAATCCCGACGGTTAACGCTACAGCGCCATCTTCCCTTAACTTGACGGCTGAATATGCGATGCTTGTGCCGCATAAGCAGAAAACCGGGTCAAGTCAAGGTAGCTCATATGTCGACGACTTTGAGGCTTCGCAGACCGGTATCGATTTGCGCTCACCTTATTCCTGGTTCTTAGCATCCACGCCTTACGATTCTTCGGCTGATGCATTGTTCCCGGAGGCATCTCTCTCGAATGATATCTCTTACGGTAAGAACCGTGCGCTAATTAACTGGTACTATATCGACCGAATGTTTACGGATAAGAATTCGTCGTTGGCGCCGAGCTATATCCGTAACGACCTCGAACAGCTTTCTAATCCGTATGTCCGTGAAGTAAACACTCAGGAAATTTTCCCCGGCCGCGAACTTACCTACGGCGAATCCTCGACTATCCAAACGCTCAACCTGTCGTTCTATCCAACTGAACGTGGTCCGTATAACCTCGATGTTACGGATATTGATGAAAACGGCAACCTGCTTTATCCGGAGCGCCGTTGGGGCGGTATTATGCGAAAGATGGATAATACCAACTTCGAGTCGTCGAATATCGAGTATGTACAGTTCTGGATGATGAACCCGTTCCTCGATACCGATAATCAGAATTTAGATGGTGGTGATCTCTACTTCAACTTTGGTGAAATCTCGGAAGATATTCTGAAGGATGGTTTAAAATCGTATGAAAATGGTATACCCGTTGATGGTAGTACGGATTATCTCGACACTACTACTTGGGGCCGCGTTTCTCGTCAAACTTCGGTGTCGTATGCGTTCGATACAAACAGCGGTTCGCGAGTCCTGCAGGATGTCGGTCTCGATGGTTTGAGCAATGAGGATGAATATTCATTCCCGACCTATTCGACGTTCCTCGAGCAGTTGCGCCCGCGCTTGTCGGCAGCAGCATTGGAAAATATGCAGAACGACCAGTTCTCGCCGTTAAACGACCCTGCCGGTGATAATTACCATTTCTTCCGTGGCTACGACTACGATGAGCAGCGCCTTTCAATTCTTGAACGTTATAAGCACTATAATGGTGTTGAAGGTAACTCGCTCGACCCGAATGATGCTTCTGATGCGCTATACCAGAGTGCGCGCTCGGTGCCTGATGTCGAAGATATCAACCAGGATAACACTCTTAACGAATACGAACGCTATTTCCAGTATAAGGTATCTATCCGTCCGGAAGACCTTGTTGTTGGTAAAAACTTTATCACCGACAAGCAGACCTCTACGGTCTATACTCGCGACGGCAAGAACCAAACCGTAGAATGGTATCAGTTTAAGATTCCTCTAAGCGATTATGAACGTAAGGTCGGTTCGATTAACGACTTTACAACTATTCGCTTTGCGCGTATCTTTATGACCGGATTTAAGGAGGTGACCCACCTGCGTTTCGCAACGCTTGAACTCGTGCGCGGCGAATGGCGTAACTATGATTTCAACCTGAACACCCGTAGCGATGAGCCTGCTGAAGGACAGCTGGATGTCTCGGTTGTGAACATTGAAGAGAATGCCGACCGCGAACCGGTCAACTATGTATTGCCTCCCGGTGTTACCCGTATTGTCGACCCCGGACAGTCGCAGATTACTCAGCTTAACGAGCAAGCGATGTCGCTGAAGGTTACCGACCTGAAGGCCGGCGACGGACGTGGCGTTTATCGCGATACTCAGCAGGATCTCCGCAACTATAAGCGCCTGCAGATGTGGGTTCATGCTGAAAGTTTGATCGACGATGTTACCAACCTGAAATCGGGCGAACTTTCGATGTTTATCCGTTTGGGTACTGACGTTAAATCGAACTATTATGAATATGAAATTCCGCTGACCCTTACTCCTCACGGAAATTATAACAACTGGCTGACCAGCGACCGCGAAAAGGTTTGGCCTACCGAAAACTATATGGACCTTAACCTCCAGAATCTCGTCGACCTGAAGAAGGAACGTAACCGAGCTAAGGAGGAAGCCGGTAGTGGGGTAGGGTATGCTACGGTATATTCCGGTCGTGACCCGGATAATGAGCGTAACACAATCTCCGTGAAAGGTAATCCTACCTTGAGCGACGTTAGGGTTATGCTTATCGGTGTGCGCAACAACTCTAATTCGGTTAAGGATGGTACGGTTTGGGTCAACGAACTTAAAGTTACCGATTTCGATGAAGATGGCGGTTGGGCAGCGAAGGCAAATGTCAATCTTGGCTTATCGGATGTGGCTACCGTTAATTTCGGCGCTCACGTTGAGACTGCCGGTTTCGGTTCGGTTGACCAGGGCTTGAACTCGCGCCGTATGGACGACTATCAGCAATACAACGTTGCCGTGCAGACCGATTTGGGCCGTTTCTTGCCTGAAAAGGTGAAACTGAAAGCGCCTGTCTATTATTCATATTCAACCGAAAAAACAACTCCGAAATATAACCCGCTGGATCAGGACGTGCTGCTGAAGGATGCGCTCGACGACGCCACTACTCAGGAGGCGAAAGACTCGATTTCGGCGTATGCCATTGAGCGTTCTACGGTGAAGAGTTTCTCAATCTCAGGTTTGAAGTTTGATGTTACCAGCTCGAAACCGATGCCTTGGGACCCCTCTAACTTTACGTTCAACTTCTCGTTTAACAAACAGGCGAAGAACGACCCGACAACCGAATATGAATATACAAACGACTATCGCGGTTCGTTTGCCTATAACTATTCCCCGATGATTAAGGGTCTGAAGCCGTTCGGATGGATCAAGTCGAAGAATAAAAACTTGAAGTTCTTTAAGGATTGGGAATTTAATTACCTGCCGAACACGATTTCGTTCATGACGAATATGTCGCGCTACTATTATGAAATGCAGACACGTTCGGAGCTGGACGATACCTTCCAGTTGCCGGTATCGGTAAGTAAAAACTTCCTTTGGGATCGTCAATTCCAACTTACTTGGAACCTTACGAAGTCTATTTCATTTACATTTAACTCCAATACTTCGGCGCGCATTGAAGAGCCAACCGGTGCCGTAAATAAGAAGCTGTTCCCTGAAGCGTATAAACAGTGGAAAGATACGGTTTGGAACTCAATCTTGTCGATGGGTACGCCTTGGGCTTATAATCAGAGCGTTGTAGCGTCGTATAAAGCTCCATTCAATAAGATTCCGGTGCTCGACTTCTTGACCGGTAATTTCACTTACAACTCAACCTATCGCTGGGATCGCGGTACGGAGGTCGACGGTGTGTCTACCGGAAATAAGATTACGAGTCAGTCATCGATGAGCGTTGATGGTCGCATCAATTTTGAGGGCTTATATAATAAGATTCCGTTTGTAAAGGATGTCAATAAGCGCTTTAATGACATTGGCAAGAAGAAAGTTGAACGTAAGCCGAAGAAGTTTGAGCGCACGATGCGTATCCAAGAGGATACTACGCTCATGATTAAGCATAATCTCCGCAACAAGAAAGTTACGGTAAGAGCCTTTGACGTCAATAATAAGCAGGCGTTCCCAGTTCAGTTTAAAGTCGTGGATGAAAATACGATTGAAGTCCTGAATAGGGGAAAGAACAATATAAAGTTCACTGTCACCGAAATTCTGAAGGAGGATAAGTCGATCTGGCGGGAGATGAGCGAATATGCGTTGCGCTTTATTATGAGCCCGCGTTCGGCGTCGGTACGTTGGAAGAAGACGAACACTCTAACCTTGCCGTTGTTCCGCAACGAAATCGGCAATGTCTTTGGACAGTCGACAAGCTACGGCCCGATGTCGCCAGGTTTGGATTTCGCGTTCGGTTTTGCCGGTGAGGATTATATCTATAAGGCAAAGGATCGCGGATGGCTGATTACCGACGACGGACAGACTTCGCCGGCGATTATTTCGCGTGCTAATGAACTTAATATCGAGTTGCAGTTAGAGTTTGTCAAGGGGTTGAAACTTCAGCTTACCTGGAACAGAACCGATAACCGCACTACTCAGATTCAGTTCATGTATGCCGATATGCCGACAACCTATTCCGGCTCTTATACAAAGACCCACTGTGCAATTGCTACCGCTTTAGGTTCGTCGAGCGCCGACGATGGTTATTATAGCGCATCGTTCCAGAAACTGATAGATAATATACCTATTATCGCTGAGCGTTATAATAATCAATATAACGGAAAGACATATCCTACCGGCGGATTTATGGCCGACAGCCCGTTGGCAGGTCAGCAGTTTAGCACCGGTATCGGTTCTGTCTCTGAGACTTCATCGGATGTGCTTGTTCCGGCATTCTTGTCGGCATATACCGGTACAAATCCCCATACCCAGTATCTTGACCCGTTCCCTGATTTCTCAGCTGTGCTCCCTAACTGGCGTTTGACCTACGATGGCCTGATTAACCTGGGAAATCTAAAACAGATCTTTAAGTCGTTCACTCTTAGCCATGCATATCAGTGTACCTATTCGGTAGGCTCTTACTCGTCATATCTGAACTGGTTGACGGTAGATGGCACTCTCGGTTTTACTCTCGATTCCAATACGGGTATGCCTATCCCGTCGTCACCCTACAATATTTCAACCGTGGCTATCACCGAGCGTTTCGCTCCGCTGATTGGTGTGAGTGGTACGTTGAAGAATGACCTTCAGTTTAATCTCGAGTGGAAAGACCAACGCACATTGACGTTGAACACCTCTGCCGGTCAGGTTGTGGAAGCGCTTTCAAAGGGCTTGACAATCGGTGCAGGTTATAAGATTGTGGGCTTCAACTCGGTATTAAAGATGGGTAAATCGCAATCTGGCGTAAGCAACGACCTTACTCTGAAGGCCGACTTCTCGCTGCAAAATCAGAAGGCCCTTATCCGTCGAATTGAAACCAATTATACGCAGGCTACCTCGGGTACACGCACAATGACAATCAACTTCACCGCTTCGTATGTGCTGTCGAAGAAGTTGACTCTCGGTGCGTATTTTGATCATCAGGTGAATACCCCGTTGGTAAGTACATCGTCTTATCCGACTACAAATTCATCGTATGGCATCTCGCTTAATCTGAACCTGTCGCGTTAAAGATTACAGCGACAGGTCGTAACAGATTCAAGCAATGGGGGAAGTTAAAGATGGAATAGACGGCGTGTGTTTTCTACAGTTTTTTCAGCAATAGTTTCAATCGGCAGGCTTAATGCTGAGGCTACGGCGTAGGCTATTTCGGGCAGATATGCCGATTGGTTGCGTCGCCCACGATAAGGCACGGGGGCAAGGTAGGGGGAGTCGGTTTCGAGCAGAATGCGGTCGATGCCGATGGTGGGCAATACGTTGCGCAACTCTGAACTTTTGAAGGTTAAAATGCCGTTTATGCCGAAATAGAAGTCGCCCGTTTCGCGAATTTTGTTTACATCATCGATAGTGCCTCCGAAGCTGTGGAACACACCTGTCGGCACTTTTGGTAAGCCTTGCAACACTTCCAGCACTTCGTTTAGCCCTTCGCGGCAATGGATAATTATGGGCAATTGGCAGTCTAACGCCCAGCGACACTGTCGGTCGAATGCCTTCATTTGTCGGTCGCGGTTTTCAGGTTCCCAATATAGGTCGATGCCAATTTCGCCTACTGCGCAATATGCGCTGCGATTGCCATACAGTTCGCGCTCTACGATGTCGAGCGCAGCATCGGGATTGTCGGTCAGTTCGGTGGGGTGTAACCCCATTGCCATGGAAATCTTGCCTGGAAATTTTGCAGCAAGCTGCTTCATCGGCTCTATCTCGTAGAGAGCATTGGCCGGGAAAATCATATGACTGACGCCTGCAGCCAAGGCAGCATTTACGGCATCTTCGCCCCCATTAGGCGTAGGCATAGGAGGGGGAAGAACAACCCCTTTTTTAGTATGTTTGGGTTGTTCTTCCGTAAGAAAATCGTCGCAATAAAGATGCGTGTGACTATCTATTAGTTGCATTTATCGAAATTGATTTATGAGCTGCATTTATCGAAATTGATTGATGCTTTCCATATATTCAAATCCGGCTTCGTTGAGCTTCGCTTCAATGGCTTTTGCATCGAGCTGAAGGTCGGCGCAGAGCAATTCGAATGAGCTGTAATCATCGCGAAGTTTCATGTTGACCCAGCTCAGTAGCATAAACGGGTCTTGGGGAATTTCGTCCATTATCTGTAGCGGTTTTATGATTATTTATATCAATCCCGGCGCATCTTTTATATCAAATCCAATCGGATTATTTATATCGAGCCCAGCGGATGAGGTCGCGAACGGTTGGTTTCTTGCCATACATAAAGATACCTACACGGTAGATCTTTCCAGCCAGCCATACCATAGCGAAGAAGGCGATATAAAGGAGGATTATCGAAACCCAAATTTCCCACGACGGGATGCCGAACGGGATGCGCATCAGCATTACCATCGGTGAGGTGAGAGGGATAATCGAGGTCCAGAATGCAAGAGCTGAATTAGGATCGGTGCCGGCTGACATCCCAACTACGAGGCCGAGGATAATAGGCACAATGGCAAAGGATGTTAACTGAGAAGCATCTTGGATGTTGTCGACGGCTGAACCGATAGCTGCGAAGATTGAGGCGTAGAAGAGGAAGCCTCCGATAAGGAAAATCAGCATATAGGCAAAGAGCTTGGCAATATAGCCTACAGAGCTGAATAGGCTGATAGCATTCAGCATATCCGGGTCGATTGTATCGGGACCGGTGGGCATCGTGCCGGCATTAAACATGGCAACTTGCTGGGACAGTTCGGCTGGCATTAAAACCGGGAGTAGGAATGCCGACATCAGGCAGATTAATACTCCCCAGATAATAATTTGAACTACCGCTACCAGGCCTACACCGAATATCTTGCCGAGCATCAGTTGGACCGGTTTTACAGATGAAACAACCAACTCTAACACTCGATTATTCTTCTCTTCAATGATGGAGGTCATAACCAGCTGACCATACATCAGTAAGAACATATAGAGGATAAACGACATAAAGATACCAATACCGAATGAGATGCCGGATGATGTAGCTTCTTCAGCGCCTGATTCATCAACACGAATTGTCTGCAATGCGACATCAAAGTTTGTCTCGTCAAGAATCTGCTGGAGGTTGTCGATATCGTAAGCCTTCATTCGCTGGTCGCGAACGGCGTCTTTGATTAAGTTGCGTATGGTAACTTCGGTGTCAACCGAGCCCCCTTCATGTAAGAATAAGATGGCGGAGGAAGGGTTGTCAACAATATTAGCCGGGATGGAAAGCACACCGTAGTAATTCTCATTATGAGTAATCGAGTCGGCAGCTTGCGAAACAAGAACAAAGGATAGATGTTCTTCATCGGCGTTGAGAAGTGCAGGCATTACGATGCCGCTTTCATCGCATACGGCGATAGTTTTATCCGACGGGGTGGAGAAAATCATTATGAGGGTTGGCAGGGCCATCATAATGAGCATGAAAACCGGCATCAATAGGGTAGTAATGATGAAGCTTTTCTTGCCGACGCGCTCCATAAATTCGCGGCGGATTATTATTCCGAGATTATTGTTCATTATTCTTGACGGTATGGATGAATATTTCGTTCATTGAAGGGAGAGTGCGGTCGAAGCTAACCAGCTCTACGGCGTCGTTGGCCAACGCGATGGTTTCGCGCATGCTGACCTCCGGGCGTAGCAATAGTTTGGCTGCAGTGACCGATGAATTTACTTCTTGCGAGAAGGAATGTTCGATGACTCTATCTCCGAGAGCGGTCAGCAACTGATTCGGATTCCCTTCGAAGGTCAGCGAATAGCGTCCGCGTCCCATTTCGGTGCGGATTTCGTTTACGTTGCCCGACAGAATGTTGTGCGAACGATTGATGAGGGTGAAGTTGTCGCAGAGGGTCTCTACGCTCTCCATGTTGTGGGTGGAGAAAATTACAGTGGCACCTTCGTTGCGCAAGCGGAGAATTTCGTTTTTCAGCAGGTCGGCATTGATGGGGTCAAAACCCGAGAATGGTTCATCGAAAATTAGCAATTTCGGACGATGGAGCACCGTTACGATAAACTGCACTTTCTGCGCCATACCTTTCGACAGCTCTTCAACTTTTCGATTCCACCAGTCTGCAATTCCAAAACGGTCGAACCATTCGCGCAAGGCGAGGGTAGCTTCGCGTGTGCTAAGTCCTTTTAGTCGGGCGAAGAAGAGGGCTTGGTCGCCAACTTTCATCTTCTTGTAGAGACCACGTTCTTCGGGGAGGTAGCCTATGTTGACAATGTCGTTTGCGGTCAGCTGATGCCCCATAAACTCTACTGAACCTGAGTCGGGAGCGGTAATGTGATTAATGATTCGGATGAGAGTAGTTTTTCCGGCGCCATTCGGCCCGAGCAGGCCGTAAATAGAGCCTTGCGGAACTGCCAATGAAACATCGTCAAGGGCAGTGTGGTTGCTGAAACGTTTGCTTACGTTGTTAACCTTTAGGATATGCATTATGGAGGGTGATTTGATTGCTATAGTAAGTTGTTTATACCCTATTGTTGAATAGTTTTGTATATTTGACTGCAAAATTGGGAAAAAAGTTCCATATAACTATAAAAAAAGAGAGTAACTTTTGGCTATGGTAGTAAAAGTGAGTATTTTTGTAGAGAGATGTGTGTTAAAACTCCGATTCAAGTTATTTTGCGAGGCTTTGTCGCTCTGCTCGCCGCAGCGTTACTGCTGACGGGGTGTAAATCGTCACACAATGCTGTGAAAGGGGGCGGCAACGGTAAAGTTGTTCCCGGGAAGGGAAATAAGGAGATTTATCGCCCGGCAGAGGATTATGCTAAGGCTGTTGCCGATCCTACGCGTAAGGCTCTGATTGCGGAGGCGCAGACTTGGTTGGGAACTCCTTATTTATATGGCGGAGACACACGTTATGGCACCGACTGTTCCGGCTTGGTAATGTCTGTTTATCAGTCGGTTTGCGGCATTAAGATTCCGCGCACAACCCGCGACCAAGTGAAATATTGCACGAAGGTGGCCCGCAATAAGATTCAGCCCGGCGATTTAGTGTTTTTTGCTTCGGATAAGGCCGACGAAAAGGTCTATCATGTCGGGATGTATATCGGCGAAGGGAAGATGATTCATGCATCAACCAGTCGCGGAGTGATGGTCAGCGCGTTTGATGATGGCTATTGGGGTGAACGATATTTTACCGGAGCTAAGGTTGATGCGTTGGCTCATGCCTCAGTTGTCGGGAAACGTCCGCCGCAAAAGAATGAAACAGTTCAGCCGATAGCCGAGCCGCCGGTGGGAGTAGAGCCGCCTGCAAAGGCCTTGATTAATCTCGATATTATTGATGACATTATCGACCAGAAAGTCGATTCTATCTTCTCCAGCCAGTTTATGGATTGATTATTGGGGGGCGCGATATTTTCCTTCTTCTTCGTCGTTGAGGATGGAGAGGTATGAATTATAGCGCGATTGGGCGATTCGCTGCTCGTTAAGAGCTTGCAGAACGGCGCAGCCCGGTTCATGTGTGTGGGTGCAGTTGCCGAAGCGACAGTTGGCTGATGCCTTGAAAATTTCCGGGAAATAGTGGGACACTTCTTCCGCTGTCATGTCGATGGTGCCGAATCCGCGTACCCCAGGGGTGTCGATAATCCATCCTCCAAAGGGGAGGCGGAACATTTCGGAGAAGGTGGTGGTATGAATGCCTTGATCGTGAACGTCGGAAATAGCTGCGGTTTTTAGGTCGAGCCCCGGAATTAGGGAGTTGATAAGCGTAGATTTGCCGACGCCTGAGTTTCCCGACACCAATGTGGTTTTATCTTTCAAAGCTTCGCGCACTTTATCGAGCCCTTCGCCGGTGATGGTTGACAGCTCAATCACTCGGTAACCGATCGAGCGATAGAGATAGCAAACGGCGTCGAGCAGTTCGCGGTCTTCCGGCTCGTCTAAAAGGTCGGTCTTATTAATAACAAGAGTGGCCTCTACGCGGTAGGCTTCGGCTGTGGCGAGAAATCTATCGATAAAATTGGTTGATGTTGACGGATGCTTGAGCGATGCTACCAACATTGCGCCATCGAGGTTTGCGGCCAGGATGCTCGCTTCTTTCGAAAGGTTGCTGGCGCGACGAATAATATAGTTGCGACGCGGCTCGATTTCGGTTATGTATGCCGAGCCGTCGGGGTTGACGAGGATGGTAACCCGATCGCCAACGGCAACAGGGTTGGTGGTGCGAATCCCCTTTAGACGAAAGTTTCCTTTAACTTTACATTGAATGATAGCTTCCCCCGGCTGAATTATGGCTTCCCCCTGCGCTTGGCTCAGAGGATCATTATTGGGCATAAGAGTGTTCGTCGCGAGCGGATTTTCGTTTTGGTCGGGCAAAACGTCATACCATGAGCCGGTATTTTTGATTACCAAACCGCAACGCGTAACGGCCGCAGCATCAATTACCGCCGCAGTCGTTTTATTTGGATTCTTAGCAGAGTTCTTCGATTTTTTTGCTTTTGCCATCAGTTGGGGAGTGCGTGAAAATTGTGATATTGAGAAATTTAGCTTGAAATCTCCGGTATATCGCTGCAAAGTTACAAAAAAAACGCAAAATAATAAAATTAATAACTCTCTGAATATCAATGGTTTGATATTTGTTAAACTCTATGTAGATAGAAAAACTAACATTATTATTAGGATATTTGTAAAAAAATGTATAATTTTGTCGTGCAATAGTATTGAAATAAATGTGTAATTGTCTAATTCAATCAACATGAACTCAGAAACAATAGGTACATGGGCAGGTCAAGTTTGGACCGCTCTCTCTGGAAAAGACGCAGTTGTAGGCTTAAAGCAACTCAAGAAAGAAACAAAACTCAAAGACAAGGAAGTTTTTGCAGCTATCGGTTGGCTCGCTCGTGAAGGTAAAGTTACCATCCAGCCCAACCCCGCAGACGACAAAGACCTTCTCTTCTCTCTCGCATAAGGAAAGTTCTCCTTATGTCAAAGGGTCAATTAACTTTTCTATTGCGAGGCTAATTACCCTTATTTTCAGTGAATAAACTTCTTACCTTATAGTGAAAATCGGGAAATGCCGCTAACGACATTTCCCGATTTCTTTTTTTTATTCTAATGAAGAGCTCCTTTCGAGGTTAGTGCAACTTTAGAAATAAGAGCAAGCTTAGAAATAGGCGCAGGATTTAGAAGTCAAATCCGAGCTTGACAGCTACACCGGAGAGGGTGCCGTTATAATCTTTGAGTTTCTGGTATTCGTAACCAACGCCGAGGTTCAAGCCGAAGGTGTCTCCTAATGCGAGGCGCGCACCAACATAGGGCGCAATATACAAGCCGGAGATATCAACAACGGAATAACCTGCGCGTGCATCAACGAAGTAGGAGAACTTGCCGGAGGTGCGCAAATCATAGCGCACGTTTGCAAAGATGGGTACACCGATTTTTTCGACTGTTGCTTCGGCAGCCGAGCCGGAATACCAATATGAAGCGCCGGCACCAACACCGATAAAGAAGTCGGGCGAGAACTGATAACCGCCGGTGTAGGTCACCATAACGCGGTCGCTGGCTTTTTCAGTGGAGCTGTTACTGCCGTAATCATCAAGGATATCGGTTAGAGAGTAGGTGTAACCGAAGTCGACAAACGATCTGAAGCCCCTTTCTTTCTGAGCCGAAGCTCCGAAAGCTACGATTGCACACAGCATGCAAAACAGAACTTTTTTCATAAGACTAAGTGTGATAAGATGAATAATATGGGTTAATTGTACTGGCTGATGGAAAGTCTATTTCAGTTGACGTACTAATAGTCCTTCATATGGGGTGCTACCGGATTTTACGGAGAAAGTAGTGGCGGTCAATTCTGAACCGACGGCCCCTTCTTCCGATGCCATAAAGCGGTTATCCCAGATTTTATCTTTAACCGGAGCGATGGTGCCTACATGCTTATAGGTAATTTTGCCATCTTTTTCTTGCGGTTCAAGAACTTCATACTCAGAGTTTTCGTTGACGCCTTCTTTCATGCCGATGGCAACCATAACGTCTTTGCCATTGACCTCTTTTATAGGCGATTTCACGCGGAACACTTCGTAATGCGATTGCAAGTCGCTAACGTTATCGTCGATAGCACGCTGGCAGGCTTTACGAATCATGATGTCGGGGTGCTCTTCGCTGATGCCGAGGAAGGAGTTCTGCGAACCGCTCGATTCAACATCGCCGATATAATTGAGCTTGAACATGCTGCGTTTAGCTTCGAAGGCGTTGCGTTTTTGCTCGTCAGGCGCGAAGGCATAGAGGTCTTTATAGAATGTGGCTGCGGTTTCTTCGTCCCATACGAGCTGGAAAAGCGAGGTGTGGATTTTTACTCTGAAGCCTTTGAACGTGCCGGCCAAGTCGCCGAGGTTGTCAAACAGGTCGCTAACGGTGCTCCCCATTCCAACAAATGAACCTAATACCGAGCCAAATATTTTTAATCCGGCTTTTACGTTCTGTCCTCGTTTGGCGTTATCGATATAGTGAACTTCGTGGACCAGCACAAAGGTGTTGCCGATAAGGTCTTCACCGGCGTCTTGCAGCATGGCGATACCGCGCGCAGAGCGCTCGGCAAGTTCGCGGTCGAGTTCACTGGCGTTATAAAGTCCGCGCGATTTCACTAAATCCATCGAACATTCGCCGGTCAGGATGTTGCGGTTGAACCATTTTGCCACGATACGGCTGGCGATATTGTTGGTTTCGAGCCAGTTCTTAATGCTGTCGGCATATTTGGCGTTCTTCCCAACGTTGATTACACGGATGCTGAGGTCATGGTTGTTGTATTGATCGGGAGTAGGGATTTCAAGGAATTTGTCTTGAATACGATCATACATCGACTGATCGGTGCGCGACACGAGGAAACTGCAGATTGAGCTGCGTCGGTAAGTAGTTTCCGGCTCTTCAATGTTGTCGGCAAGGACGCTGTTTACTGCCATCGGCAGCATCAGCATAGATATGATAAGATGCTTGATTTTCATTGGATTAGAAGGTTAAAAGTCCCACATGTTGTCAGAAATAGTTTCACCAATACGGAATTTATGCCGCTGCGGGTTATTGTAGATATTGAAGCGGTAGGCGTCAATTTCTTCCATAGCGCTTTTCCCGTTTTCGTCGATGTAAGCCAGAGCTTTGCGGGCAATAGTTGCATCGTTGAAATTCAGAGGAAGGACAGCTGTGCCGTCAGAAGCTACTGCGCCAAACTGTTCCCCTTCTTGAACGAGCGCGCGTCCCTTCGAATCGTAAGCACTGACTTCGTCGAAAGCTTGTTCGAAACTTAGAGCATCTTTTGAAATTTGCAGTGTCTGCCATTTATGAGAGTCGGGCGATTTTACCCATACGAAGTCGTTACCTTTGCCTTTTGTTGGGAGTATGGCTTCCCAACGGTTAGCAACGATATAGTTGCCGGTGTTGTCAACCATGCCGCAAAGGTTATTTTCGGCAACGATGGCTCTGCCGTCGGTAAAGGTGTAAGCAACGTCGTATTTGAACGGGATAACTTCATTTCCATTGAAATCAAGGAAGCCGCTCTTGCCGGAGGCGTTTTTGGCTGCCATGATATTTTCCCCTTCATAGGGTGGAAGAATAATTTCATATGAGGGCTTTACGATTTCCTTTCCTTCGAGGGAGAGCAAGCCGTATTTGCCGCCGGTAGTCGAGATGTAACCCTTGTTCTGAACGAGTTGCAGCTTATCGTAGAGCGGTGATGCCGAATTGCCGTTGGTGTCGACAAGGTAGGAAATGCTGCCGGTGCCACACTGGGCTTTCCCTTCATAGAATGGGGTGCAGGCATCGTAGATATTGTCAAGATCGATTTCTTGCTGAATATCTTTCTTGAAAAGCTTGGTAGCTTTACCGTCGGTAGCGATATAGTTGAAATTATAATACTGAACTTTTTTGCTGATAGAGAAGGTGCGAATTATAGAATAACCATCGTGGGGCATCCCGAGCGCTCCTTTCTGGGTTTTAATCAACAATTTGCCGTCGATGTCGTAGACCGAGGGAAGCCCTGAGGCGTTTGCGGTCCAGATATAGTCGGAGCCGGGAGAGGATAGCTTGCAGAAATTCGACTTAATTTCATTGTTGGTCGGCACACTGTTTTTGGTCGGAATCGGTGCACCGTTGGTATAATCCGTTGAATCAGTAGCTACATAGAAGCCTAAGTAGGGTTCCTTCGGCTGGATAATTAGCTTATCGTAGCGATACAGCCCTTTCAAGGAAGCGGCCAGGGTGTTACCTTTACCTACCCAGATGTAGCCTTGTTCGTTAAATGAACCGATAAAGTCGTAGTCGGGCTTGATGTAGTCTTTGCCGTCGCGAGTAATGTAGCCATATTTTTTGTTCTTCTTTACCAGCGCGATGCCGTTAGAGAACTCTTCAATCGACTCATATTGAATGGGAATTACGGCTTTCCCCTGTTTGTCGATGTAGCCCCACTTATCCCCTTTGCAGACTTTCGCAGTTTCTCCATCGAAGGGGTAAGCATGGTCGTAGGATGCTTTAATTATAAATTTGCCTGATTCGTCAACATAGCCGAATTTTCCTTTTTGCTCTTGAACGGTTAATGTCTGGGCAGACATCAGTGTGGTCAAGAACGCCATAAGGAGCAGGCAAATCGACTTTTGTAAGTTAATCATGATGAGGTGATGTTTATTGGGTGGATATTGTTTTAATGCCAAAGAATATTGGTTGTGGTAGCTTTTTGGCCTTTACCATAAGCGATTCCTACTTGGCGAGCTGCATCGATTTGCTTTAGGGTGATATCGCGGGCATCGGTGTATTTTTGATGCACTTCGAAGTCATATTCAACCTTTGTTTGCTTCTTCACTTCGTTGGCGAAGGATTGGGCTGCCGAATATGCTGATGATGACGGGTCGATCTGATTCAGCAAGGCGTAGGCTCGGGCTGCGCCTTCGGCATTCGGGCATGTAGCAAATTCTGCTTTCGCCTGGTTGAGGAGTATTACCCCTTTGCGGTCGATGTCTGATTGATAATACTTTAGCATCATTTGCTCAGCTTCGGGGTAGCCTTTGCTGCATGTAGGAATCAGGCCGGCAAAATATAATGCCTGGTCATAATCATTGGTGGCAGCAGCGGTAGCAGCTTTCGATAGCAGGGATTTGTAGTTGTTATCGAAATAAGTGATTACTTTCCGACGCGCACGGTCAACGAAGGCCGAGAGGCGCTTGTTGTCTTTCGTTAGCGTACGAATGGCGTTGATGTAGGCGCGCTGTTGGCTTGTGCCTACGCCGCGCAGTTCGAATGTTTCCGAGTCAAACACTTTGTTGCCGAAGATGTCGGCAACCATCAATGTCAGGTCGGTAGTAACTACGGTTTGGATTGGGGCGTTCTGGGTGGTCTCTTTATAGAGGTCGGTGAAGCGTCCGGAGATGTAGAACTGACCATAGTTCTCGTCGGCGGTCACTCCGGTTGCGGTCAAGACGTTGGTCAGACGTGCGGCGAGAAGTTCACCTACAGAGCTGTCGCCTGCCGACATTTCGGTGTCGGGCGTTACCACCTGTATGTGGAGGTCACATTCATCGGCATTTACTGTCAGGGCAGCAACGCCGGCTATTATTGAGAATATTAGTTTTTTCATAATCGTAGAGCTATAGAGCGGTTATTTTTCGCCAAGTACAACATCGGCGCGACCTAAGCCTTTCGTTAGGATTTTACAGGTGATATTATACGGAGCTTTCTGGAGATATTTGCGTAACTGGTTGCTAAAGGCACGCGCATCCATAGCACTGCCATTTTCTCGATACAGCGGGATGCGAACCTGCTCGAAATGCAGCGCATTTTCGGTAGCGTCGGAGAGGTTAAAGCGATGCTTAACGGTGTTCTGGTTTACCCATGCTTCGATAACATCGGTCAGCTCTTCGCCTCCATATTCATCTTCAAGGCTAAGCGAGCCGTTGTCAAACACTCTTACTGTTAGGATAATTTCGCGTCCGTTCTCAGCCATGTCGTCGAAATGGGCTTGCAATTGGGCGGTAAAGTTATCCATGTGTTGCAACACGGCTTCTTCAATCAGCACCGGCACTTCGGCTGAGAATGAAGGCTGGCCTGTTCCTTCGCTGGCTGCAATCTGCTTGTTGGAGTATGCGTCGACCCCTTTCAGGTTGTAGGTTACCGATTGTTTCGGGCCTGTACGGTTGATGTTCCAGGTCAGTTCAACAATGATATCAGCTTTTGCTCGGTTGTAGAGTCGGTCGAGGGGCGATTCTGCCAAAGTCGCGCCGGAGGTGCGGCTGGTTGTCATCTCGTCTTCAACAGCGTTCTGGTTAATCGACTTGATAGTGCTGCTTAGATCTTTCAGTGGGAATCCACGTTCCGACATCAGTTCGTTAACCTTCGTAATGGCGTTGACCATATCCATGCTTTCTTGCATGGCACGTTCGTAGTCGGGGGTGCGGACTGTGCGCCCCTGGTTCTGGGTCTCGATCATGTAGCCATTGGCATAGCACCAAGTGTCGCCCGGCACCACCATGATTGTCGGCTTTTTAGCCTGGGCAGAGGCGCTACTATTGCATAGGAGTAAGCTAACCGTTGCCAATAGCACGGCTTTTAATATCGATTTCATATTTGTATGAAGCGTTTTAAGGTTTTAGAATACCATCATTGATGAGCTGTTGACGCAGCGCTGCACGGTCAACCCTAACTACGATACCCCAATTTTCGATTGAGCTATCGGAGCTTTTAATGCGCGAGTTGCGCTTCTCATCGGTCATGGATGTGAATTCTTTATACATTCCGCCGTCGGCAAAGAAGCGGTTGAAGTAGTTCTCATATTTCTCCTGAGCATTGACTTCGGCTACGATCGGACGTTGGTTGCAACCGTCAGTGCCCTGGTTTACACCATCGAAGATTACGGCTTTTACGGCGTTTTTCTTGGCGGTTTCCATTGCCTGAGATTTGTTTTTGCCGGTGCCCCAAGCGCGCAATGTCTGGCTGCCATCCATGTCTGTACCCATACATTCTACGCCAAATTTATAGGTGGAATAGCTGCTGTCGACTTGCGTTGGAGTCTTACACGATGACAGGCCGAGGACAAGCCCTGCCATGGCTACAAGTGATAATAAGGATTTCATAATGGTGATTGGTTTTGATTGCAAGATTTAGAATTCATATCCAACGGTCAGCCCGAGCGACGACACGAAGCGGTTTTTGCAGTCAACATAGCGTAGCTGCTGGCCGGTGTAGGTCAAGCCCAGTAGGAATGCTGAACGGCTTTGACCGATGCGCAGGCCGATGGTGGGGCGCATCATTACGCCGTCACACGCTGTTGCGCCGAGGTCGAAGCTATAGTAGGGAACTACGGTGCGATAAGCATCGGAGATGAAATTGCCACTGACGGTGGCAAAAATCGGGAACGCGCTTGCCGAGGTTTTGCTACGAATTTTTTCGTTGTTGAAATAGTAGCGATAGCCAAAGCCGATACCTACTTTTAGATATTGGCTGAAGCGGTAACCTCCGGCTACGTTTACTTCGAACGTAGGGGTGCAGGTCTCTTCCAGGAAGATTGTGCTACCACCGATCACTCCGGCGCGCATCCAAAATCCGCTGTCGTTCGATGCCAGGTCGGTAAGATCGGGGTCGGTTTTTACTCTGGGTTGAACCGGAGCTTTGTCGGTGATTTTGTTTACTTCGATCAAAGGATATGTAAACTCATCGCCATTGTCGGTTACGATCATAACCGATGTCTCAGTCTTGGTAATCTGCCCTTTAAGGATATTGCCATTATTAAGGTAGAGCCAGCCATATTGGCTGCCGGGAGCTGCAAATGACCAAAGGAAGGAGCCGAGCGCAAATGCTACGAGCAATAATTTTTTCATGATGTAAGGGGGGAGAGAGTGGTAAAGTGAGAGATTTTAGAAGATAGAATTAAGCCCTTTGAGCACACCTGCATCTTCCAGGTCTTTGCGCAGTTGGTCTTTGTTGACGGTGACAGTTGCGGTTACGCGATACTGTTTGCCAACTTTCACAACATGGCGCGAGCCCGACACTTCAGCTACATAGTTCTGAAATGCACCTCCGTCGGCAAAGAAGCGGTTGAAATAGTCGGCGTGTTGGGCTTCAACGGCAGCGGAGCCTGCCAGTGGTTTCTGAGTTTGATGCTGCTCGGGGTTAGAAAATCCGCGGAACAGCACTCCATGGACGGCACACCGCGCCAGCTCAGAGCTGTTAGGGTTGTTCTTTTTCGACAATAAGGATACTTTTACAAGGTATGTGCCTTGCGCACCATTCCCATTGCCTTCAATTTCATATTCGAGCTGATCAGCGGCGGTTGCTGATACAATACACCCAAATATGCAGACGAAAAATAAGAGTAGTTTTCTCATATAGGTTTTAGGATATTTGCCTGTGGATAATAAGGATCGTAAATACAGAAATAGACTGCTAATAAGGGACTATAATCAGGTAGCCAATTAAAAGGTAGCCAATTAGAGATTTTTGTTTACAAAAGTAAATAAAAGTTGACAAATTACCCCCCCCTAATAGTTAAATAAGGTTAAAATATTAAAAATCCCCCAATTTGTCATGCAAATGGGGGATTTTCGTTAGGTTCCGGCTGATTGAATAGGCTTACGGTTTGCGGAGAATGTAGGGGCAGGGGGAGTGGAAACTGATGGGGGCCTTGGCGCTAATTTCTTTTAGTGAGGCTACTGCATCGGCAATTGTTGAGGAGGTTGTGGCGGCAACGTAGTAGGTTTGGTCGCGGTCGATCAGCAGGCGGGCATCTTCATATCCGGCTTCTTTCAGGCGGTTCATGACAGATGTGGCGTTGAATTTCTGCTTGAATGTCGCTACCACAACGTTGAACTGTAGGGTGGTGCTGACCGGCGGATCGAGTTTGACGGTGCTGACATATGCGCCTTTCAGGGGGATGGAGTCACCTTTATATACGGTTTTGGGAATGGCTTCTTCGTGGGCCATATTCTTGATTTCGTCGTCGGTGTATCCCTCGTTATGCTTTTCTAAGGCTACTTCGTAAGCGTTTTTATAGTTTTCTTCGGTTGTCTTGCAGGAGGTTACGGCTGTCAGGGTAAGCGCTGCAAGCATTAGCGATGCGTATATTTTCATCTGTTTCATAATTCTATTACATTTTCAGGCCGCCAAGTTCGATTACTTCGAGATTTTTGGGTGTGGCACCGTCGATATCGAGTTTGACGAGGGTTCGTTTTGATTGCCATCCGCTATGACCGGCGGCTCCGGGGTTGATGTGGAGGCAGTCTAATTGGTTGTCATACATTACTTTGAGGATGTGGCTATGGCCGCAAACAAAGATGCGGGCTTGGGCGTCACGGAGCATCTGAGTGATGCCCGGCTGATAACGTCCGGGGTATCCGCCGATATGCGTCATGAAGACGTTGACATCTTCTACGCGAAACTGCTGGATGGATGGAAAGTAGCGGCGAGTTTCGCCGTAGTCAATGTTGCCATGCACTGCTCTGACTATCGGGCAGGCTTGCTCCAGGCGGCGAATTACGTCGACACAGCCGATATCGCCGGCGTGCCATATCTCATCGCAGTCGGCAAAATGCGTTGCAAATCTGTCATCCCAGCAGGAGTGAGTGTCGGAAATTATCCCTATTCTTTTCATTATAGTTCTAATGCGTTATCTTTCAATCTTTATGAGATGGTTATGGCGGCTGTCAATCAGCTGTTTAAGGTAGGTGTCGCGTTGGATAATCATGGTTTCCGTTGGCAATTTGCTTGCATTTGTGAGTGAATTGCCAATGCAAATGTACTAATTAGTTCATAATTAAACAAATACACACGTAAAAAATCTGAGAAAAATCAGTGCTTTGAGCTGATTTTTCGCAGATTGGATGGTGTTATTTAATTGCTGATGGGCAATTGTTGAGGCCGTTGTTAGAAGTTTTGGAGGATGAGGAGTTGGCGGGGAGCGAAGGTCATCTCTTCGGTGATGGTGAGGTCGGTGTCGGAGATGATATCGTGGAGGGTGGTGCCATAGGGGAGGATTTCGGCGGTGCGCTCCATGGTGGTGGTCAGGGGCTTGGAGGTGCCGTTCATCATTACGATGATTTCTTTATCCCCTAATTTGCGACGATAAACATACATGCCGTTCTGGGGCATAAAATGTTTTAGCGAACCTTTGGCGATCACATCGTTGGCTGCGCCACGGCGCCAATGCAGCAGCTTAGAGAGGAATGTCCAGGCTTCGTTTTGCAGGGGTGTGCGCCCCTCGGCCGAGAATGCATTGACGCTATCACCGGGGAATCCGCCGGGAAAATCACGACGCACATATCCATCGGAGCCTTCTTTCGAACCGTTCATCAGTAGTTCTGTGCCGTAATAGAGTTGCGGGATGCCGCGTGAGGTCAGCAGGAAGGCGATGGCTTGTTTCCATGTGTCGAGCGAGTCGGGGAGCGAGAGCAGGAAGCGGTCGGTGTCGTGATTGTCGAGAAAGGTCAGCACTTGCTGAGGGTCGGGGTAGAGGAAGTCCATCGCGAGATGGTCGTAGAGATGGTTTAGGCCGTTCCAAGGGTCGGTCTCTTCATCGAAATATTTGTGGCCGTTGATAGAGAGGAGGAAGTCCATCACGGTTGGCAATTCGGTGTTTCGTGGGTTTAGGCGGTTACCTTTCTGCCAGAATGCCGAGCCGGCTTCGTTGCCATACCAACATTCTCCAACTATGTTGAAGTTGGGGTATTCCGTCATGACAGCCTTTGCCCATGAAGCCATGGCGTCGAGGTCGGCATAGGGGTAAGTGTCCATTCTGATGCCGTTGATTTTAGATGATTCAATCCACCAGATTGAATTCTGAATCAGATATTTCATCAGATGGGGATTGCGCTGATTCAGGTCGGGCATACCGTAGACAAACCATCCGTTGACCGTATGGTCGAGGTCGTAATCCGAAACGTAGGGGTCGTGGACGGTAGAGAGGCGGTAGTTAGTCATCTCGGGGTGGTCGTGATGATTAATCCAATCTTTCGATGGTGCATCGTCAACCCAGGGATGGTTGATGCCGGCATGATTGAAAATCATGTCCATTACCACTTTAATTCCTTTTTCGTTGGCTTTCGCCACTAATTCTTGCCAGTCGGCGTTGGTGCCGAATCGTGGATCTATGCGGTAGTAGTCGGTAGTAGCGTAGCCGTGATAGCTGCCTCCCGGCATATCATTTTCGAGTACCGGGCAACTCCAGATGGCGGTTACGCCGAGCGAGTCGATATAATCGAGGTGATTAATAATTCCACGGATATTCCCGCCGTGACGCCCGTTAGGGTCGGTGCGATCGGCTCCGATAGCGTAATCGAGTCCGGCCATGGCCTGCTTGTCGTCAATATTACCTTTGGCAAAGCGGTCGGGCATCAGCAGGTATAACACATCGGAGGCATCGAAACCTTTGTAGTCTTCTCCCTTGCGGGTGCGCTGTTTCAGCTCGTAGGGAATTGTGGTAGACTTGGAGCCTTTAAAGCTAAATTTCAGGTCCATCTTGCCCGGGGTTGCTTCCTGCGAGATGTTGAAATATAGAATTTTATAGTTGGGGCTGTCGAGGCTGACGGCATCTGTAAGGGTGACGCCGGGATAATTTACCGAGATATCAGCGTTGGCGATATCCTTGCCGGTTACCATCACTTGCAGTGAGGTGTCCTTCATGTCGGTCCACCAATAAGGGGGCTCTACATTGCTAATTTCGGGAGCTGTGGCTTTTTTTGCGCCGAATAGGCTCGCTGCAGAGGCGAGCAAACCGAGTGTAATCATCATTAGGCGTCGCATCATATTCTGTTAGTAAGATCTTGTAATATTTATAGTGAAAAGCGTAGATTTAGCTGAGAGGTATCAGACGGATTGTGTCGATGAGGATGACGTTTGTAATGGGGTCGGCAAAGATGGGGGAGGGCTGGAAATAGCGTAGCTCCAGATGATTTTCCCCTTTGTCGAGGTCGATGATGAGGGGATTAGTCCAGGCTCGCATCTCCTGCCAAGGTTCGATGTCGTTGCGTGGGGCGGTGGCCGCCGAGCGCTGCGAGAAGTAGAATACTCCGGCAAAATCGCCGTCGACAAGGAGCTGTCGGAGGGCCAGTTTCATTTGGCTGTTGACAATGCCTAATCCGTTGACGTAGTGGATGTCAACGAGATAACGTCCTTGTGTCGGAGCGTCGAAATCAAACTTTATGTTGCGGTTTTTCGAACGGTAGGATTCAACGAAGTTTACCCCTAATTTCTTGTCACCGAGCATTTTCGAGCCGCCACGGGCGATGTCGATGGCGTTAATGGTCAGCGAGGTTGCGGAGGGCTGATATAGGTATGGCTGACAGCTGAAGCCCGAAATTGAGTAGCTGTTTTTCCCGGACTTAACTTCGTCGGTTTCGCAGAACTGAATTACGTGGGGCTTGCGGGCTTCGGCGAGGATATAGCTTTCGCCGGAGGTGTTATCTTGCAGGATGCCGTCGATATAGACTTGATAGTTACCTTCGCCGGTCAGTGAGGCTTGGTTTGTAGCGGGCCAGGTTACACTAGGTGGGAGTGGGGCGGTCTGTGGCTCGTCGATAATGCTGATTTTTCCGGGGTCGGTTTCAGCGCCGGCAAGGGTGATGGCTATCTCATGTTCCCCCTCTAACGATGCCGGGAAGAAGGGGTTGCTCACCGATTTCCCGTCGATGGTGAAGGTGGAGATGATGCGTCCGGTGCCGTTGATGTGTATGGTTAGGATTGAGTTGCGATAATGTAGATTCTCGATTACTTTTTCGCCGGGGAGCGTCTCGGGTATGTTCGGAAGGAATGAGATTCCGTCGTTGGTAAACTTCATTCCGGCAAAGCCGCGAAGGATTAGTGAGGTAAAGGTGGAGCGGAAGGTCGGCACTCGGTTGCGATCGCCGCTGAGGCGTTCCCCTTCAATAGCCAGCAGAGAGCCGACGGCCGTGGCGTAGGCGGTGGAGTTGTCGGTACGAGCGGCGGCGATGGTCCATGCTGTTTGAAGTAGCGCTTTTGAGATTTCGGTTGAGACGGCGCCTGATTCTGCCGGTAGTTGGGGCTGGAACAGGGCTACACCAGAGAGCTCTACCGGCGTTTTGCGGATGATAGCCTCCGCCATTGCGTCTGGGAAAATTCCGGAGATGATGGCGATGGCTTGTGCGAGGTTGTCGGTGGCTTGCAGTGGGGTTGGGCAGTTGATAGCGCCGTAGGTTAATGCACTGAAATACCCCTTTTCGGGTATCCAGAGTAGATCTTTTAGAGCTTGTTTTACCGAGTCGGTAGGCAGTTCGATAGATTGCGCGGCAACACAGTAGGCAACGTTGACGCCGAGCGTGGATTGCTGGTAGAGGTCGGCGGTAGTCATCCATGAGGGGAAGATGGCCGACGCAGTTGCCATGTAGCGCGGTATGCCGAAGAATAGATTGGTGGAGGGGTTGAAGCTGAATTTGAGGTCGTTGTTGTAGACATCTTTGCCGATCTGCTTTACGTTGCGCGCAAAGCGGTGTTCATCGGTGGCAATGGCCAATTCGGAGGCTGCCAAGAGCCATTCTGCATTGGGGTTGATAATCGGCCAGCCGAGATGATGCAACTCAATCGGCAGGATAAGGCCGTTCTTGATTCTGCTTTCGAGAATGATGCGGGCGGAATCGTTTTGCAGTGGGTTTAGATAGATTTCGTAAGGGGTTTGCGTTGCATATTTTCCGTAGGATGGGGCCGAGGCTTCTAGACGATAAAGGAAATTCAGCAGTGGATAATCTGAATGGAATTTCATTCGGTTGTCGGGGATGCTCCCGGCGGTGATGGAGTCGATGATAGCGCCGTCGCGGCGCAGATACATCAGCGAGTCAGAGATGGCGCGCAGAATCAGATCGTTGTGGAGGTCGATGCTGTCGGGCCAAATGTCGTAGTTGTCGTTGTGGGCGATGGGCTCCACGATGCGATTCTCCTCGCTGTGGCACGCAGCCAACAGGAGGAGAACCATACCGTAAAATAGAGCCGCAAGTGCGGATTTATTTCTTAATTTTCTTTGCAATATCCTTGGGGATAGCATCTTTATGTACGAGGATGTCGATGGTCTTAGCGTAGAAATAAGGCTCGGAAACATAGAAGAAGCCGTCGTAAATCTGGTTGGTGTCCCAAGAGTTGCGAACCTTATAGTAGCGGGTGCCGTTCTTGTCTTGAGCGATACCTACGATTTCCATGCCGTGGTCGTCGGTAGTTTCCTGTGAGTCGAACATCTGCTGACGCATCTCCTGAGTGATTTCCATTTCGGGAACGGGCTCTTTGAAGTCGTAGCGGGCAGCTGCACGGTCTTTGTCGCTAAGGTGTACCCAGCGTGAGAGCTCGGTGCCTTCGAGGTCGGCCTGCTTCTTTTCTTTGGGCATTACGGCGTAACCTTCGTTCCATTTGAAACCGCCTTCGCTAACATCGGCAGCCCAAACTACGGGGTAACCTTTGTCGATAGCGTTGTCGACGATAGCCTTCATTTCCTCCATCGGCACATTTACCGAGGTCGCCCAGAGCCAGTTGTCGGGAACTTCCATGGGGAATTCGGTGTAGAAGGGGTGATGGGTGAAGGAGGTAATCGAAACGTAGTCGTCAACGTTGATGGGGAGCGATTCAGCATAGCTCTTGGGGGTGTAGGTCTTGCCGTTAACGGTGAATGTTTCTGGCACTTTGCCGAGGTAAGCATCGAGGATAGCTTCGTAGCCCTTGCGCCATGCGGTAGAGATTTTCTTGTTGGGGTTATCCTTAACGGCGTCGAGGTAGGCTTTCAGGATAGCGTCGAGTTCGTTGTGAACGTGTTTCTCTTCGCCGTAGTTCAGACCGGTGTAGAGCTCTTCGGGGATGCAGCCATACTTCTGCCATACGAAGGGAACATCGACAGCCGAACCACCGGCAGCGAAGTTACACTGGCCGTACATGCGGATGTAGCGATCGGCCTTTTCGAGGTAGCACTGGCGCACGGTGAACATTTCGCTGATGTGGAGCGAATCGCCACCCTTACGCAGGATTTCATCCTCTAAGAACGAGGTAGTAGCGAAGCACCAGCATGTGCCGCTCTTGTTTTGGTCCTTAACGCCGGTGTGGGGGAGGACCTTGATGTCAACGAAGCCGAAGCCCGCCTTAGCGGAGTCGGTAGCTACGGTATCTGAGGTTAC
>CAZKYD010000012.1:12422-29714 GCA_964556875.1 uncultured Alistipes sp. | reverse complement strand
TCACCACAAATATACTGAAAATCTCCGAAACTACAACAACTAACCTCTCCCAAAGATGTAAAATCATTAGCCAGGCTTCGCCGCGTAGTGAAAGAAACAACCTCGGTCAAGGCTGTTGCTTTGGCCGAGGTCTATGGGAAGCCCTCGTTTCGCTGCGGGAACATAACAAGGAGGAGATTTTTAGCGGCGGAAGGATTTGGTGGTGTGGGTTGTGCCGTCGCTGTAGCGTTCAACGGTGATGATCAGGCCGGTTGCGGTATCTGATACGCGCTGGCCGTTGACGTTGTAGCGAACTACCGATACGGGCTGCTTGTCGGCGTTGACCTTTTCAACTGCTGATGAATCGGAATAGCCGGCAGTAGCACTGGCGATGTCGTAAACGAGGCGGCGTGAAGTGTACTCTTTGCCGTTCATGATGTAAACCTGCTCAACGCCGATGTTTTTGATGTCAGCGGGTAGGTTCTGGAAGTAAACATAGCGCTTGTCGCCGGCTGTGTTTAACATAAACACACCGTAGAGGTTAGTGCTAAAGGGAACCAAGCTAACGTCTTCTTTGAATTTGGGGTATGTAGCAGCGGTGAAAGTGTAGAGTTCGCCGTCAATATACATGCGGAAGTAGAGGGCATCTTTAACCAGAGAATTTCCTGCAATATCTAAATCTGAGGTCATGAAGATAAATTCGGTTTCTCCGGGGGTAGATTCAGCGTCGTAAGATGTGAATGTCGGGTCGGTAAGTCCTTCGAATTTAAGCTCTTTCGGTTCAACCTTCAGCGATTTATATGCTTGGAGGAACTGCACTTCCTGCTCGTCGTAGGTGGTCAGCATTGTCAGCATCATTCCGTCGGTAGCGGCAGTGAAGGTCTTAGTTTCAGGATTGTAGGTGAAGGGAAGATAGTTGTAAGCGGTCCATTGGTCGTTGCCGGAGTCGTCATAGCCGAAGGTAGCAGCGGCAGCAACGTAGGGGTAGTCGTAGCTTGAGAAGTTCATTACCTGGAATGAGTATGCAAGCCAGTTCTCAGTATCGCCCTGCTCAGTGTCGGTAGCGTTTCCGTTTTTCTGAAGTTTCATCCATGCGTCGGGATATTTCGGAGAAAGTCCCTTGAACCAGCGCACATCGTCGTCGCCATATCCTGAGATGGTAGTGGAATAGGCGGTTTCATTTGCGTCGTAGACATAGTTAAGGGTGAAATATTCGATGTCACCATCAACGTTTTCAGTAGGGGTGAAGGTGAGGTCGTAGCCGATACCGTAGCACTCTTCAACGTTGGTTTCGTTGCAGATTCCAAAGTATGGGTAATCGCCATTGAAAGTTATCACTCCGTCATTGTCGACATGGAAAGTCAGGGGAGCGGCGTAGAATTCGTTGGTGTCTTTATTCCCGGCATTACCGCTTGCATCGAGGAGATACACACGCGTAAAGGCGTCGGTGTTGGGGGATTGGTAGACGGCTTGTCCGGCCGGAACGGATATTGTTCCGGTCGATTTATCGTAAGAGCCGCGTACGTAAGCGCCCATTGTGTTGCGCATCAGGAGGTTGGGAAGGTAGACATCACCATTGTCGCAAAATACGATTTTGCAGGAAATGTGGTTGTCATACATAAAGCCGAACACATTGTCGTCGTTACGCATATCAGCGTAGTAGGTAACGGTGGTCCCGGCAGGTGGTGTGGTGACAATTTCGTCAGATGAAGCTGATTCAGCGTTTACTTCTACAGCGGGTAATGGCTTGATATTAAGCGCATAAGCATTTAAGCCTAATAATGAGAAGGCTGTAGCTAATACAGACAACTTGGCGTAGATTTTCTTCATAGATTTTGGCGTGAAGGGTTAATATTTTGCAAAATTAACATTTATCTCTCATTTTCCAAGCGATTCGTAATGAAAATATGTGCTTTTGTCTACGTTATGCAGAAATATACGGTTATTTTGTCAGTTCGATAAAGTCAACTTCGTAGGGGGGCAACTGTAATTCTGCGCCATACGACTTATCATACAGCAGGCTTCGCGAAGGTTGCCCTACCGGAATCGTCTTTGTTTCACCTGAATTGTTGAGATACAAGAACATCCCCGGACGGATTTCACGAGCCATTACATCTTGAGGCACATCCAAGCTCGGTGTGATGCCGGCAAGGTCAAACGCATAGCTGAGCGTGGCGTCAAGCATGGTCTCAGAGGCGGGTATGCCAAGATAAATGGCTACTCCTTTCCCATAATGATTAATGGTTGCTACAGGCACGTCTTCGGCAAAGTTTGTTATAGTAGCAAATGGTTTGGCGGTTCGCATCTCGATGACATCGTAGTGGGAAGATTCTAATGTGAACTGCTGACCATTAAAGTTGATTTTCAGTTGATTACCGACGATGTCGTCGGCAAGCTCATTCATCGTAGAAGTTTCTTCGATGCCTCCCAGGCGAATGCCAAACACGTCATGCAGACGTCGCGGACGCGTTGTTGAGAATACTTTTCCGGTTTCGTCGAGCATCGCCGAGCCGGAGGTCATTATCGCAACACCTCCGTTGGCAACATAGTTGCGAATCTTTGTGGCCGTCAAAGAGTCGACCACCGCCAATCCCGGAATTACAATGAGTTTATATTGCTTGTCGCTATATCGGATATCCATCATGTTGACATCCAAGTTCTTTCGCATAAACGGGTTGAAGGCTGTTTGCACTTGTCGGTCGTGAGATTCCGCAGAATTTTGGGTTGCCATTTGGCTCTCAAAGTTGTAGGCGAGAGCAACTTCGCTCTTTTTCTGATAAGGGAAATATTGCGCTATTTTCTGAAACTCATGCGCGAAGCGAGCATATTCGTCATACTTGCGGTTCGGCACTCCATCCCAATCCAACATCCCTTGCAGATATTGTTCTTCTCCCCCATGCATGCTCTGCCAGGTCCATCCGCAAACCATTTCGCCCCCGTAAAAGAGGGTGGCATACGCGGCTCGGCGCATTGACCCAGGCACGGCAGTCATCGTGGTAAATTCTGTACACCAAAACGGGGTGTCGTTTTCAAACTGTATGCGAGTGATGCCGAAGAGATTATCCAATACGCCCCAATAGGTCTTTAATGAGTTGCCGGGATAAAAGCCAAAGCCTTGGCGCGACATCTGCCCGGAGTATGCTATCGGTGCGTAATCAAAATATTTCAGGGCACTGTAATACCATGCATTAGTAGTTGTCAGAGCCTTCGGGGCATTATTGTTTATCACGTCAAGCATCTTCCCATAGAAGCCGTTAATCTCATCAGAGATGAATCGGCGGAAATCCAAAATACGTTCGGGAGCACCGCTAATAGAGCCTGATTGCGGTAGGCCTATCTCTTCCCAAGCGTTGATTTTGCGTGACCAACGTTGTGATGCCCAAGCGGAATTCAGGGCGGGTATAGATTGATACTTATCCTTTAACCAGCTGATGAATCGTTGCTTAACCGTGTCGGAATAGGAAATCGGGCCATCCCCAGGCTCGTTATCTACGCCGAAGGCGAGCAATGCCGGATGAGACGCATAGCGCTTTGTCAAGACATCAGTATATACCAACGCATATCGCTGATAATCAGGATTGCCTACATCTTCCAGATATCTATGATTGGGATAGAGCCGGGTCCCGGCTGCATCAGTAATATCTATTTCCGGATATTTATGGTGGAGCCATAGCGGTGCGGGTCGAGTTGCGATATCTAAGATAACCTTGATTCCATTTTCAGCCATTAGGTCCATCACGGTGTCAAACCATTCAAAATCCCAGACACCCTCCTCCGGCTCATAGCTGTCCCATGCGAGGTGCCCCATGCGGACAACGTTGAAGCCGGCATCCTTCATCAGTCGGATGTCGGTTCGGATTTTTTCGATATTCTTATCATCGTGAGGATGATAATTCGTGCCAACATATAGGCTGGCATAAGCGGATTGATAGGCTAACGCCACAACCACCAATAAGGCTTTGAGAATACGGTTCATAACGGATGGAATTTTATGGTTATAGATTATATAAGTCGAGCGAAGCGATTGACGCTCCGGCATAGCCGCCGGCTATTGCGGTCGGCTTGATGCGCAGATAGCGAGCGGTAACGGTTGCGTCAAGATTTACAAGGCGGCATGTCGGAGAATTTATTAGGTTCCCGAAAAAGAAATCTGAAACTGGTGTCCACTCTGTGCCGTCATTGCTAATTTCTATTGTGCCGGACTCAATCAGCCCTTCGCAATTGTGGGTCTGCGGAGTATAGCTAAACGCGTTGAAGCTGACGTCGTCACCAAGGTTAATCGTGAAAAATGGCGCTGCATCGTTGGCTTCTGTTTGCCAAAAGGTTACATCATTTTCGTCGATGGCGGCACGCGCCGGGGCGTCCCATTTCTCCGAACTAACAGCGGCAACGCGCCATAAATGTTTGCTAACTCCTAATCGAGTAGTTGAGGCAGTGCCGGCTACGTTGTCAAGATAGGCAATAGCTCGAATTGTGCCACCGGTAAATTCAAATGGACCGGTATAACGAATCGACTCCGATGATGGCTCGGACAAATCCGTTGTGTAGAAAATCTGATATTCAGGAATCAGCTCATCGCCACTCTCTTTTTGGCTGTCGCGCCAACAGAAATCAGATGGACGAGCCTTAATTGTAACCAATCCTTGCTCGTTGCGAGTTGCTACTAATTCCGGTGCACGCGGTGGATAGTAATGGGCTGTTAAGGTTGATAGCAGCGGCTCTGCGCGCGAACTAAGTTCGGTTAAGCGAATCGCTCGGGCTACTACCGAAGGGAAGCGCACAATCCGTTTATGCCCGATATTACGGCTGTCCGGAACCGAAAGCCACATGCCGGTGGTATCCTGCAACTCAATCTTCAAGTTTTCGATGCGTTCGCCTTTCGACATGATAGGCTCTTGCAGCAACAAACGATTGATGCGTTCAGGCCGGTTGAGAGTAACGGTCAGCGGTGATGATAACGAAAGATACGTGGCGGCATCCCCATCGCCCAGCGGTTGAGGTCTGTCGGAATCCTTCAGTAAATCAACGGAATATACATCTCTAATGCGTCGGCCTACTTCCTCTAAAACCGCCACATCTCTGTCGGCGAAGCGCCCCTCTTTATTGGGCGGAATATTCAGCAAAAAGATTGAATTCCCACCCACTGAACGTTCGTAAATGTCGAACACATCGTCGGCACTTCTAACACGCTGATATGTATCGTCGCAAAAGAACCATCCTTCGCGAATCGAGGTGTTGGTTTCTGCCGGCTGATAATGTAGATAATATGGCGCTTGCCATTGAGCTAACGCGTCGCGAGAACCTAAATCGCCATAGAGGTCTTGAAAATCATTCATCGTGGCCGGATTCTCTTGATATGGGATTGCGTTCCACTCCGATTCACGGGTGAATCCACCTTCATTTCCACACCAACGGATATCCTCTCGGCCAAAAATCGTGGCGTTCGGGGCAAGTGTTCTAATCAGTTGTCGCCATGCCGAATAGTCGTAGGTTTGACCACCTTTCTTCTTGGGATGAGCCCCATCAAACCAAACCTCACTGATTGGCCCATATTCAGTCAGAAGCTCAAACAGCTGGTTAAGGAAATATTCATTATAGTCGTCGACTACGAACTGAAAGGTGGTTTTATTTTCAAACGGACGACCGTCGACCGGGCGCGGGATAGTTCGCAGTGTTTTCTTACTTAAATTGCCATATAAGCCGTCAGGGCTCTCAATCTGATATAGGTCAGCCGGCGAGAGGTAGACCCCTAATTTGATTCCATATTTATGGCAAGAGTTGGCTAAGTCGCGAAGGATGTCACCTTTCCCATCGCGAAAGTCGGTCGACATAATGCCATGGTTGGTATATCGGCTCTGCCACAAAACAAATCCATCATGATGTTTAGCCGTTAGGATTGCCATTTTCATGCCGGCATCGGCCATCGCTTTACACCATTGGTCGGTGTCTAACGACTTCAGATCGAATACTTTTGGATCTTCTTTTCCGTCGCCCCATTCGCGGCCAGTAAAGGTGTTCGGACCGAAATGAACAAAAGCGATAAACTCATTATTCAGAGCCTCAAGCTGGTTGGCGGTAGGCACTAATGACGCTGCTTTTTCAATAACGATTTGAGGGGAGTCGTCGGGTTCAACCGGGATTGTAGACTGCTGGCTGAGAGCGAATAAGGGGGTAAGCAGAGCAATGGAAGTCAAGATAGATTTCATGTTACAGAGCTAAGATTCATGGTATAATTAGAAGGGTTGCATTGCTGGGGAGTAGAATTTTATCTCCGGCAATACAACCCTTTGTCTTTTTTAGTGGGGGGGAGAGACGGATGTATATCTATCGTTGGGATAGAGTGGGTAGCGTTGTGATAGAGAGCGTAGTTGACGCAGGGGCTTATTTCAGTAGGAATTTTTCGCCGTTATGGATGTAGAATCCGGGGGCGGTGGGGTTGGCAATCTGGCGTCCTTGGAGGTCGTAGTATTTGCCATCACCATTTGCCGAGGTGGGGTCGGCTTGAATACCTTCAACTCCGGCACTGCTGTCGGCGTAGGCGCCGAGCTCCTTAATTGCGGGACAAGCACGGCCGTTGGTGCTGTCGAACAGAGCGGCGTTATACCAGCCTGACAGGCTTGTGCGATATGCGTTATATTCGGGCCACCACCAGATGATTCCGGTTACATTGCTATGCTTTTCAGCGATTTCAACCATGTCGTGGGTGAATTGCTGCTGACCGGTAGTTGAGTAGGGGTAGGTAGCGGAGTAGTTGTAGGTGGTGCCGGGCACTTCCCATTTATAGGAATATCCGGTCTCTACAATCATGATTTCTTTGTCGGAGAAGTTTGTCTCCAGGCTGGTCAGGGCGCCGTCGAGAACGCCTAATGCGCCATGAAAATAGGGGTAGTAGCTGAGGCCGATAATGTCGTAGTCGACGTCGCCATCCTTCATTTTCTGGTAGAAGTTTTTCTGAGTGGAGGTGTTGGCAACGCGCTCGGTATGGAGCACGATTTTAGCGTCGGGGCACACTTCGCGACAAGCTTTGCCGGCTTGTTTCAGCAGGCTGATGAAACGGGGCCAGTTGTCGTCGCTGCCGCTGTAGCATTTCTTCAGCGAGGAGTTGGACGCATTCCACGCGCCCCAGAGCATGCCGTATGAAATTTCGTTGCCGGTTGCGATATAGTCGGGTGTTACACCTTCATCAACAAATGATTTGAGGGTGTCGTGGGTGTAATCGTAAATTTTCTGATAGAGCTGGTCATCGGAGAGGCCTACCCAATCAGCGGGGGTCCACTGCTTGGTGGGGTCAGCCCATGTGTCGGAATAATGGAAGTCGAGCATCAGCGCCATTCCGGCGTTCTTAATCTGCTTGCAAAGTGGGAGAATATAGTCGTAAGTCTGGCAAGCGTTGGCGTCTTTGTCGCTACCGGTATAGTTAGAGGGGTTAACAAAGAGGCGCACACGGGCAACGTTCCAACCTTCGTTCTTGAAGAAGTCGATTACAGAGCCGGAGATTGCTGTGCCATCGTAGTCAAGATAAGCTGAGCCTGCTGCTTCATAGTCGGGCAGCAACGAGATGTCGCCACCGGCGTAGTGCTTCGCATCTACTTGACAGAAAGCTGATGTGAGCAGAGCTATAGCGAGAGCTATTTTGTGTTTCATTTCAGGTATTAATAATAGATTAATGCTACATTACATTTAAGACTTGCTCTTTAATTTGTTCCAATTCGTCTTTCATCTTGACAACAAGAATCTGCATGTCGGCCTGGTTGCTCTTCGACCCGAGTGTGTTGATTTCGCGTCCCATTTCCTGTGAAATGAAGCCGAGTTTTTTCCCTTGTCCGGGATCGGCATCAAGAGTTTCAAGGAAGTAGCGCAAGTGCTGGGCAAGGCGTTGTTTTTCTTCGTTGATGTCAAGTTTTTCGATATAGAAAATCATTTCCTGCTCCAAGCGGCCTTTATCGTAGTCGACATTGGGAATGGATGCCAAATTGTCGGCGATGCGGTTGCGGATTTTGGTGATGCGCTCGGTTTCGTAGCGGGGCACTTCGTCGAGCAAATCGGCAATTCGCTGGATGCGAACACGGAAGAATTCGTCGAGACGGCGACCTTCAGCGGCGCGATGCTCCATAAGCTCGTCAACGGCTTTGTTGACACATTCCAGGAGGATATGCTTGTCCGATTCGTCAGCGTCGGCGGGGGCCTCAGACTTTACAACGTCGGGCATGCGCAACAGTACGCTATACCAGTCGGAAGGCTCCGGGATGCCCAGTTCGGCGGCTGCTTGTTGAAACTGCCTCTTGTAGTCGGCCATCGCCCCGAGGTTGAGGCGGGCGGCGGCCTCTCCCGAGGTAGTCTCCACATATGCGATTAACTCGGCTTTACCTCTTTCGAGGCGCGGAGCAACGGCGTTGCGCACATCAGTTTCGACTTGACGATAGCCTTGGGGAAGGCGTAGCGTAAGGTCGAGTTGCTTGGAGTTTAACGATTTAACTTCAACTACAAATTTTTTATTAAGACATTCGGCGGTAGATGAGCCGAAGCCTGTCATTGACAGAATCATGAATAAGATTGATTATTACTAATGGAATTTATCTGCAAATTTAGCTCATTAAACTGAGAAAATTGCTTAAATTTGCGGAAAATTTACAGCATATTTCACTTGACCATTATGGCTACCATACTCAATATAGAAACTTCTACATCTGTGTGCTCAGTTGCTCTCACCTCGGAGGGTGCTATCCTTCAGCATTTAGAGGATTTTCAAGGGCGCAACCACGCCGTGTTGCTCAGCGGCTTCATTAAAGAAGCGCTCGATCATCTGCGTCGTCACGAAATGAAGTTAGACGCGGTAGCCGTGTCGATTGGCCCGGGAAGCTATACCGGTTTGCGTATCGGACTGAGCGAAGCGAAAGGGCTCGCTTACTCGTTAGGGATACCTTTAATCGGGGTGCCTACCCTCGAGCTGATGGCTGTAGGCGTTATGTTTGGCCATGAACTCCCTGATGGTGTTGTGTTTGCACCGATGATTGATGCGCGCCGTATGGAAGTTTATACCGCCGTTTACGATTTCGCGCTGTCAGCGCAGATGGAGCCTGCTCCGCTGATTTTGGATGCGGATAGCTATAGCGAATATCTCGCTAAAGGTCCGGTAGCCTTCTTCGGCGATGGCTCGGAGAAAGCAAAAGAACTGCTTGGCTCGAATCCTAACGCTATTTTTATTCCGAATATCAACCCCTTGGCTGTAGATATGATAGCCCTGTCGGAACGCGCATTCCGCAATAACGACTTCATTGATGTAGCTTACTCAACGCCTCTCTATCTGAAAGATTTTCAGGCTACAAAACCCCGCAATCTCTTCGCCTAATGTTTACTCACCTCCACGTTCACTCTCAATATTCCGTTCTTGACGGTCAGGCTTCGGTTGAGGCTCTGGTCAATAATGCTATGGCTGATGGTATGCCGGGTATCGCCCTGACCGACCATGGCAATATGTTTGGCATCAAGGAAATGTTTAACTATGTTGCCAAGAAGAATGGGAAAACAAAAGGGGCGATAAAAGATGCATTGCAGGCGGCTGATGAGGCTGAAAAGGCCGGAGATGTTGCCACTGCTACTGCAAAGCGCGATGAGGCTGCTGCCCTTGAGAAGAAAATCTTTAAGCCGATTTTCGGTTGCGAGGTCTATGTTGCCAACAACTCTCTGCTCGATCGTGGCGATAAAGACGACAAGGGGCGCCACTTAATTCTCCTTGCGAAAAACGCAAAAGGCTACCATAATCTGGTGAAAATCGTGTCGCGCGCATGGACCGAGGGTTTCTATTTCCATCCCCGTACGGATAAGGAGGATATCAAGGCCCACGCTGAAGGTATTATTTGCTGCTCGGCCTGCCTGGGTGGCGAAATCCCGAAACTGATTACACGCGGCGAAATTGCCGAAGCTGAAAAGCAGGTGCAATGGTATAAGGAGGTGTTTGGCGAGGATTATTATCTCGAACTTCAGCGCCACAAAGCTGACACACCGCGTGCTAACCATGAGGCATTCCCGATGCAGGAGGCTGTCAATGTGGAGCTGCTGCGAATGTCTCAGAAGTATGGGATTAAGGTCGTAGCCACCAACGACGTCCATTTTGTAAATCATGACGATGCTGAGGCTCATGAACGCCTGATTTGCGTCGCTACCAATAAGAAGGTATTGGAGCCCCACATGCTCTATTCCAAGCAGGAGTGGCTGAAAACCACCGCCGAGATGGAGCAGGTGTTTGCCGATGTACCTGAAGCTATAGAAAATACTCAGGAGATTCTCGATAAAGTAGAATTCTATGATATCGACCATCCCCCAATCATGCCTTTCTTCGCTATCCCGGAATCGTTTGGTAGCGAGGAGGAATATCGTGCGCGTATCACCGAAGAAGACCTTTTCAATGAGTTCACTCAGGATGAGAATGGCAACGTTGTGATGAGCCGCGAAGAGGGTGAAAAGAAAATCAAGAAGCTCGGCGGATATGATAAGCTTTATCGTATCAAGTTCGAAGCCGACTATCTGGCAAAGCTGGCGTATGAGGGTGCGGAGCGCCGATATGGTTCACCGCTGGCGCCCGACCTGGCTGAGCGTATAAAGTTCGAGCTCCATATCATGAAGACGATGGGTTTCCCGGGCTACTTCTTGATTGTGCAAGACTTTATCAATGAGTCGCGAAGCAAGCTGGGTGTGTCGGTAGGCCCTGGCCGTGGTTCGGCTGCCGGTTCGTGTGTGGCTTACTGCTTGGGTATTACTCAGATCGACCCTGTTAAATACGACTTGCTGTTTGAGCGTTTCTTGAACCCCGACCGTATCTCGCTCCCTGATATTGATGTGGACTTCGATGATGATGGTCGTGCACGAGTGCTGAAATATGTTACCGAGAAATATGGTGCGGATAAAGTTGCGCATATTATCACCTACGGTACTATGGCAGCGAAATCGGCGCTGAAGGATGTTGCACGTGTTGAGGGTATGTCAATCCCTGAAAGTGACCGCCTTACCAAGATGATTCCGCGCCACATGCCGGAAGTGAATGGTAAGGAGTTGAAGCCTACGTTGGCCAACTGTTATGAATATGTCCCGGAGTTCAAAACCGAATTGGAGAACCCCGACCCGATAATGAAGGAAACCCTGAAGTATGCGCGCCAACTTGAGGGTAATGTTCGCAACACGGGCGTTCACGCCTGCGGTGTGATTATTTGTCGCGATGCGATTTCCGACTGGGTGCCGGTAGCTACCGCCGATGATAAAATCGAGGGTAAACTGCTTGTAACTCAATATGAAGGGCGCGTAATCGAGGAGACCGGTCTAATCAAGATGGACTTCCTCGGACTGAAAACCTTGTCGATTATTATGGACGCCGTGAAGAATATCAAGCTTACTCGCGGCTTTGATATCGACATGGAAAAAATCCCTATCGACGATAAGAAAACCTACCAGCTCTATTGCGACGGACGTACCATTGGTACTTTCCAGTTTGAGTCGGCAGGTATGCAGAAATATCTTCGCGAACTGCAGCCCTCAACCTTTGAGGACCTTATCGCGATGAACGCCCTTTATCGTCCGGGACCTATGGATTATATCCCGGAATTTATCGCGCGTAAGCATGGGCGCACGCCGATTGTCTATGATATTCCCGTAATGGAGAAATATCTGAAGGACACTTACGGCGTAACCGTCTACCAGGAGCAAGTCATGCTTCTGAGCCGTCTGCTTGCCAACTTTACTCGAGGCGAGAGTGATACCCTCCGTAAGGCGATGGGTAAGAAGCTGATTGAGAAGATGAACCATCTGAAGGGTAAATTCCTGGAAGGTGGGCAGGCTAACGGCCACGACCCAAAGGTCTTGGAGAAAATATGGGCCGACTGGGAGAAATTCGCATCTTATGCGTTCAATAAATCGCACGCAACCTGCTATTCGTGGGTAGCTTTCCAAACCGCTTATCTGAAGGCCAACTATCCGGCAGAGTATATGGCAGCTGTCTTGTCGCGTAACCGTAGCGATATCACTAAGCTGACCAACTTCATGGATGAGTGTAAGGCGATGAAGATTCCGGTAAAGGGTCCGGATGTCAACGAATCGTTTACCGACTTCGGTGTGAACGCTAATGGCGATATTCGTTTCGGGTTGGCAGCTATCAAGGGCGTGGGCGACAATGTGGTTTCGGCGATTATTCAGACTCGCGATGAAGGAGGTAAATTCACCTCACCCTACGATTTCGTTGAGCGTGTGCCTTCGCGCCTGATCAACCGCCGTGTGTTCGACTCATTGGTGCTCGCCGGTGCGTTCGACTGGTATCCTGAGATTAAGCGTGAAGACTATTTCGAAAAGAATAATCGCGACGAAAGTTTCTCCGACCAGCTGTTGCGTTATGGCCAGATGTATCAGGAGGCAAAGATGGATGCTTCGGCATCGCTCTTCGGCGATATGGCTGAGGAGATGAACACCGCCGGTCGTCCGGAAGTGAAGAGCGCTGTGCCCTGGGTGGATGCAGTCCGCTTGGAGAAGGAGCGCGAACTCGTCGGCATGTATCTGTCGGCCCATCCGCTCGACCCCTACTATATGGAGCTGAACCATGGTCTCTCTACTATCAAGGAGTTCCTGGAAATGCCGATTGAGGAGGGACGCGAAATCCAGTTTGGCGGCATGGTTACCAACTATGTTGAACGCCCAACGAAAAAAGGTGGCAACTTTGCGGTTATCACTCTTGAGGATTACACCGGTTCTACCGAGATTCGCCTCTTCGGCCAGAAATATATCGACTTCAGCAAATATGGCCGTGAGGGCACTCCGATCGCCGTAACGATGAAGGTTGAGAAGCGCTTCCAGACGAGCGAATTGCGCCAGGAAGTTGTTCGTATTCAGCTCTTGAACGATGTGAAGGGACAGCTGATAAAGGGAGTAACTCTTTCGGTTACCCGCGACGAACTGAAGCCCTCAATGGCATCGCTGTTGAAGGAGCATATGGCGAGCAATAATCCCGACGCGTCGAAGGGCACCTTGAGCTTCCGCATCTACGATCCCGATGCCAAACGCTTCCTAAGGATGACCTCGAAAAAGCGCATTCCGCTTGATCGCAAATTGGAAAATATCCTCGAATCGCTCCCGCTGATTAAATACGAGTTTGAAAAAAGATAAAAGATTAAACAATTAAATAAACCAACGAAAGATGATTATAACAGACGAAAACGCCAAAGAGATTATCGGCTCCGGCAAGCCCGTCGTAATTGACTGCTGGGCAACTTGGTGCGGCCCGTGTAAAGCAATGGCTCCCCTCATCGATCAGCTCGCTGAGGAGTATGAAGGCAAGGTTGTTATCGGTAAATACAACGTTGACGAAGAAGGCGACCTCGCCTCAGATTATCGTGTAATGTCGCTCCCCACCATCCTCTTCTTCAAGAATGGCGATAAGACCGCAATCCGTCTTACCGGTTCGCAGACTCGCGAAACTCTCGTAGCAAAAATAGAGGAGCTCCTCGCCCTCTAATCTACAATCCATCCGGTCGGCAACCCTTACCTTGTCGCAGCCAGAGCCCTCCTCCGCGAGCTCTCCGGCTGCGACAAGCTATTTAATGTGAATTGTTTAAAGTGGCTTTAGGTGCAAAACACGATGTGAAATTATGGAATATTAACACTTGAGGAGCGAAAACTACCGTTTAGAATAACTTGTCGCAGCCAAGGTTTTTCTGAGCGAAAAATGTATAAATAATGTGTGGAATTAGACGTATGCTTATAACTCGCTTAAAATATGATAGTTGCTGTCGGAGATCACACGTTTTCAAGGTTGCTAGGAGATGTGGAATTACACGTTTTCAAGGTTTTTAGAAGTGGCTTCGATACACGTTTTCAAGGTTTTTCAAGGCCGCTTCGATACACGTTTTCAAGGTTTTTGCTCCCAAAATTACGATTTTTTTACAATAATAGCGAAGAGAGATGACATGTTGAATGGTTAAATAATATTAAATATTCGCGATGCAGCTTTGAGAGTGGCGACATAAGATAGAAAGTTAGAATATAGAGCGGGAAGAGGCGCGAGAGTAGAGATAGGGGCGGAATGCTTTTTTAAGTGTTTTTATATCAGTGGCTGATAAAAGATTTTCTTTTTTTTTGTAATTTTGCAAGGTTAATCTGATTATATTATACTGAAATGGACAAACTTGAGCGCTCATTCGCTGAAAAACTACTGAAAATCAGTGCGATAAAGCTTCAGCCCGATATGCCTTTTACCTGGGCATCCGGTTGGAATTCACCTATCTATACCGATAACCGTAAGACTCTTTCTTACCCCGACATCCGTACATTTATCAAGACCGAGCTTTGCCGCTTGATCTATGAGAACTTTGAAATGCCGGAAGCCGTTGCCGGCGTTGCTACCGGAGCTATTGCTCAGGGTGCACTTGTAGCCGACAATCTCGCCCTGCCTTACGTTTATGTACGTTCGGCGCCTAAGGATCACGGCTTAGAAAACCTGATTGAAGGTACGCTGACCCCCGGCCAGAAGGTTATCGTTATTGAAGACCTCGTATCTACCGGAAAAAGCTCTCTGAAGGCTGTAGAAGCTATCCGTATGGCCGGTGCAGAAGTTATCGGTATGGTTGCAATGTTCACTTATGGTTTCCCCGAAGCAGAACAAGCATTCGAAGAAGCCGGCGTTAAGCTGATGACATTGTCAAACTATAACGCAATGCTGGATGTAGCTCTCAAGACAGGTTTCATTGCAGAAAAAGACATAAAGACTCTCCAGGAATGGCGTGAAGACCCTGCAAATTGGGTGCCCGCTCTTCGCGACGAGTAATATAACCCCAAACTATGGCAACATACAAAAGCAAGCCCGCAAGAATCAACCGCAGTGCTAACGATTTATACAGTCGGTTCAGCGATATGACCCGCCTGCAGAGCGCCCTCGACCAACTCCCGGAAGAGCAGCGTAAGCAGGTTGGCGACGTAGTGTTTACCGCCGATTCCCTGAAGATCGTAACGCCGCAGGTTGGTGAGATCGCTTTCGTAATTAAGGAGCGCATTGAACCCTCAAAAATCGTGTTCGGCACAGCCTCATCGCCCGTCCCTCTGACAATGGAGGTAGACTTCAACGCCGTTAGCGAAACGGAAACCGACGTTGTAACTCGTATTGACGTCGAGATTCCGGCAATTGTGCGTCCGATGGTAGGCCCGCAGCTCCAGAAGGCTGCCGATAAGTTTGGTGAACTTATTTCCGGGTTGAGCCTCTAAGGCTTGGCCTAATGGTGCCTTTATCTTAAGGTTGAAAAAGATAGATATATTATGAATCTCTCTCATATATTAACTCGGAGCGGTTTGGCAGCGATGCTGACCGCTCTGATTGTATCTCTGTCGGCGTGTGAAAGGATAGATTTCGAACGTATCCCGGCGTCAAATGTGCGCCTGAGCTTCGATACGTCAGCTGAATGGCAAATGTATGGCACTCCCGGAGCACTCGACCATAAGAACTTCATAAACAGTGGTACAACCCGTGTGCCTGCCAATTTCCCCTGGACAGCGCTAACCTATACCGGCTTTGGCGGCATCTTGTTGGTAGGGGATATCAGTGGTGCACCGTATGCCTACGATTTGGCGTGCCCCGTTGAGATTAAGAGCGACGTCAGAATCAAGATTGACGAAGACGCCCTCGAGGCTTATTGCCCCACTTGCGGCAGCCGCTTCGCCGTGTTCACCAACTACGGTTCGCCGCTATCCGGCGAAGCCAAGCGCCTGAAACGAGGCCTGCGCAGATTTACAGTGGGCCCCGGCTCTAACGGAGAGTATATGGTTGTTACCCGCTAACGATTTTTGAAATAATGGATATTAAGACTATTCTCGGGCGACTTCGAGAACGCCACAATATAACTGTGCTCAACGAAATGCAACAGAAAATGGCGTCAACCGAGGCCAAATCATTGATACTGCTTTCCCCCACCGGTTCGGGTAAAACGGCTGCGTTTACCCTGCGTTTGCTGCGCTTTTTGGGGCAGCCCGAAGGGAAGGTGCAGGCGGTAATTATGGCGCCGTCGCGCGAGCTTGTTATCCAGATTGCCGATGTAATTCGTCCGGTGGCTGCCGGACTGAAAACGGTGGCTTTTTATGGTGGCCACTCAATGACTGATGAGGTAAATTCCCTGTCTGTAACGCCGGATATTATCGTTGCTACGCCCGGTCGTCTGCTCGACCATCTTCGTCGTGGCACTCTCCAGTTGGCTACAGTGCGCGCGCTTATCCTCGATGAGTATGACAAATCGCTGGAACTCGGTTTCCACGACGAAATGAAGCGCATTGTGAAGCGTATGCCGGCGATAAAGTTGGTGGTGCTCACATCCGCAACGCCGTTGGCCGAAATGCCGGAGTTCTTGAAGATGCCGAAGCCCGAAATTTTCGACTTTACTGCCAACGGACGCAACTCTGCCGGCCGTTTGCAAACAGTAAGGGTGACATCGGAAGAACGTGATAAATTGCCCATATTAGGCTCGCTATTGCGCAGCCTTGACAACGGCAAGGCGTTGGTGTTTGTGAATCATCGCGAGAGCGCTGAGCGCGTCTATAACGACCTGAAAAGCAAAGGGCTCCCCGTTGGGTTATATCATGGCGGTCTGGAGCAGCGTGAGCGCAAGTTGGCTATCGACCTGTTGAATAACGGCACCACTCCGATACTAGTGTCTACCGACCTCGGTGCCCGCGGTTTGGATATCGACAATGTTCAATACGTAATTCATTACCATCTCCCTCTATCGATGGAGAGTTGGACCCACCGTAACGGGCGTACGGCTCGTATGGGAGCGGATGGCACGGTGTATACCATCATTGCCGAAGGGGAAAACATCCCGGAATATGTCGACTGGCAGCGCGAATTTCAGCCTCGCTCCGAGTCGGCCGACCCGATCCGCTCGGATGTAGTGACAATCTATATCAATGCCGGAAAGAAAGAGAAAATCTCGCGTGGCGATATCGCCGGTTTCCTGATTCATAAAGGGGAATTGCAGCCTGCTCAGATTGGCAAAATCGTGTTAGACGACCATAGCGCCATCGTGGCAGTTAGCCGCGAAGCTGCCGGCACTAAAGGCAACTCTCTGCTCGATCGTCTGGCTCCCCACAAACTAAAAAACACCCGCGTTCGCCTCTCCCTCCTCAAGTAACCTCATCTCAACTATATGGCTTTGTTCACGGAATGCTGATTTCTGAACAGCAAAAAAATAAAGTGTTCACAAAACGTCGGTTTGTGAACACTTTGTATTTTTTTTGATATATTAGCAAGAGACTTTACATTGGAAAGGTGCTGATGGCTTTAAAGGCCTCATAAGC
>CAZKYD010000012.1:6194-12322 GCA_964556875.1 uncultured Alistipes sp. | reverse complement strand
TTCTGAATATCAGAGTTTGTTGGGCGGTTATTTGAAGCGCCAGGTGATGGTGCCGGTGGCAGTGGGGGCACCTTCTTTGACGGAGAAACGGCATTGCAGCGATTTCTGACGGCAACGTTCGCGCATGGCGGTATCGCCGGCTACGGCTCCGTTAGAGTTGTGGGGATCGTAGGTGGCGGAGATAACTTTGCCTTGCGAATCGACTTTCACACGAATGGCAATTTCGCCAATCTTCGTTGATGAAACTTTGTCCCAATGTTCCAGTGTACGTCCGGCTACACCGTTGCCGGGGGATCCGGCTACAGAGCCGTTGGCAGAGTTGCCGTCAACTTGTCCGCTTTGGCCGGAACCTTTGCCTCCGAAGGCGCGTTTGGTGGCATCGTCGGCAGTTTTCTTAGCTTCCTGGCGGCGTTCGGCTTCTTGTTTGGCTTTCTCCTTAGCGAGTTCCTCTTTAGTGGGGCCTTTCGGGGTTTTGTCGACCTTCATGGGCGACGTTTTCTCAGAGCTTACCAACTTTGAGGGGTTGCCTTTTTGTCCGGCATCAGCAGCGTCTGGCGCGTTCTGGGTAGGTTTCGGCTGGTCGACCGACGAAGGGGCAGGGGCGTCGTTGACAACTTCGTCGAATGTATCGCCGGTGCGCACGAATTCGCCGGAGGTGTATAGTTCTTCAACCTCGTCGAATATGATTTCGTTTTCAGGTTCGGGAGGCCAGGTTGTTACTCCTTCGGGGGGATATTTCAAGAAACAGAAAAGCAGACAGAGCAACAAAAGTGCATGAATCGCTATCGTTCCACCAATGGCCCAAGCCTTAGCGGAACGATCGGAACGTCCATTTTGCTGATTACTATTCATTTGTAGAGGTCTGAGGTTCTGTAGCTACTACATCTACTGTTTCCGGCTGAGCAGCCTCACCGCCGTTATTAGTTGAGGATTCAGCTGTCGGACGGTGGACAGGCTGGGTGGCCAACACCATCTTCAGGTTGTTTTCCGACCCGATGTTAAGCACTTCTACGATTCGGCCGTATTTTACGGTTTCGTCTGCATACAGAGCAACGAATCCGAGCGAGTCTTGCTCATTTGCCATCTTGAGGAATACGGGGAGGGTCTGAAGTGTTACAGGTTGGGGCTTTTCGTCGCCGGTGGCTGCGAAAATCGAGTCGTTAGCATCAATGTAAACCTTCGTAGAAGGCTTTATGGCGCTCTGCTCCGTGCTTTGCGGAAGGTTTACCTCCAATCCCGTTGGGAAAACGAAGGTAGAGGTCACCATAAAGAATATCAGCAGCAGGAAGATGACATCGGTCATAGATGCCATCGAAAACGCTGCCATTAGATTGTTATGACGTTTCAACATAGTTCCTTATCGAGCAGGTTCGTTGAGAAGGTCCATAAATTCCATTGTCTTGGCCTCCATGCGGTTCATTACGGTGTTGACGCGGGCTACAAGATAGTTGTAGGCGAAGAGGGCGGCTACACCGACGATCAAACCGGCAACGGTGGTAACCAGGGCGGTGTAGATGCCGTCGGAGAAGGTTGCGATGTTAGCGGAGTTGCCTTGAGAGGCGATAGAGTAGAACGCCTCTACCATACCGATAACTGTGCCGAGGAAGCCCAGCATGGGGGCGCCGGCAGCGGTAGTTGCCAGCCAGGGGAGACCTTTCGAGAGGTTGGCGATTTCGATGTTGCCGGTGTTTTCGATAGCGGCCATGATGTCGTTAACGGGGCGACCGATACGGCTGATACCCTTTTCGATTAGGCGGCCGTAAGGGGAGTCGGTTTTTCGGCAGAGGTTGTAAGCGCTTTCGATTTCTCCTTCATGGATGTAGTCGCGGATGCGTTTCATGAACGAGTCGTCGAGGCGGTTCGACTTATAAATTACGATTAAGCGTTCGATAAATACATAAACGCAAATCAACGACAAGAGTGCCAGGGGAATCATCAATGGACCTCCCTGAAGGCAGAGGTCCCAGAGAGAAAGCTCAGCAACTTGTTCAGCGGCATTGGCAGCAGCGGTTGCTGCTTGGGGAGCGCCGGTCAGGGCGGCGTCAGCGATAATTAACATATTAGAGATGAAATAAGAAAGTTTTTACGTTATTTGAGGGCTTCCTTGTAGCGACGAATGGTCTCTTCGAGCCCCAGGTAAAGGGCGTCGCAAATCAGGGCGTGGCCGATTGAAACTTCGTTAAGATGGGGCACGTGCTTATGGAAGTATGCTAAATTTTCCAAGCTGAGATCGTGGCCGGCGTTTACGCCCAGGCCTGATTTGTGGGCCACACGCGACGCCTCGGTGTAGGGGGCAACGGCAGCTGCGGGATCCTGAGGATATTCGTCGGCATATGGCTTCGTATAGAGCTCAACGCGGTCAGCTCCGGCTTTTGCTGCCAAATGAATCATTTTTTCATCCGGGTCGACAAAAATCGAAGAACGGATGCCGGCATCGCGCAGACGGTCGACAATCTGGGTTAGAAACTCAAAATTGGCTTCCACATCCCATCCTGCCGAAGAAGTCAAGGCGTTCGGAGCATCGGGCACCAAAGTTACCTGTTCGGGCTTAACTTTCAGCACTAAGTCCATGAAATCTTCCGAAGGATACCCCTCGATGTTAAACTCAGTTTTTACCAGCGGGCGCAGGTTGAGCACATCGCTGCGGCGGATATGGCGTTCATCCGGACGGGGATGAACCGTAATGCCGTCGGCTCCGAAGGATTCGCAGTCGACCGCAACTTTTTCTACATCAGGATTATTCTCCCCACGAGCATTTCGCAGGGTTGCAATTTTATTTATATTGACGCTCAGGTTAGTAACCATTGTAAAGAGACTTGCAACTACAAATTTTTTTTGCTAACTTTGCCTTTGGAAATATTTCAAAGGCTATCAAGCCACAAAATTAGCCATAATATTTCTAAACCGCAAATTAGATTTTCGGAAAAAGTATGGACGACAGTACTCTTCAGAAATATATCAACGGCCTTCTCTCCCCAACGGAGAAAGCCTGCGTACTGGCTCCTCCGGTCCAGCAGGATGGGAGCGAGTTGCTGTTGTCGTGCTCTCCCGACCAGTATTCGGCGTCGTCGATAGCTCGCGCCGTTGAAGACTGCGATGCTCAATTATTAGGTCTATCAGTGACCGGAATGCGTGATGTTGACGGATGGCCCGTAATTGCGCTCAGAGTGAACGTTAGCGACGCCTCGGGCGTTGAACGCTCGCTGCGACGCTACGGCTACGAGTCGATATTCACCAGCTCTGCGTCAGATTCTACCCTGCGTCGCCGCGCTGAAGAGCGTGCGCGCGAACTCTTACATTATCTCGAAATTTAGTTTTTAAGCCAAAATGGTAGTCGCCATCAACGGAAATAGGCATCAGGAGAATAACCTTCAGAACATCACGGAGCTCGTCAACGAGCTGATTCGGCGTGATGTTAAGGTCATTATGTCTGACCGATTTCTCGACTATCTCCAACAGAAAATCGGGCCGCGCTTTGCCCTTGGCATCCAGCACCTATCTATGACCCAAAAACCGCGTGCCGACTTGGCGATTGCCATCGGTGGCGACGGTGCTTTTCTGAAAACAGCAGCCTGGATCGGCGATTCTGCCACCCCCGTTGCCGGTATCAACACCGGCCATCTCGGTTTCCTTGCCGCTTTCTCGTTTGATCGTCCCGAAGATATCGCCCGCTACCTTGTTAACGGCGAAATCTTTACTGAAACTCGTTCACTGCTGGAAGTGCAAACCCCTACCGGAGTTTTCCACGCGCTGAATGAAGCTGCGATAACACGAGGCGAAAACGCCTCAATGGTAACGATTGACACCCTTATCAATGGCCACCATTCCCTTACCTACAAAGGTGACGGCTTAATCATCGCCACCCCAACAGGTTCTACCGCCTACAACCTTTCGGTTGGAGGCCCGATTCTCGACCCCTCAATCGGAGGTTGGGTAATGGCTCCCATCGCTGCTCATTCCCTGTCGATACGTCCGTTGGTAATCAACGACGCCGCGATAATCACCGCCAATGTGCAGCTGAGAGCATCCACATTCCGCCTTAGCCTTGACGGACGCAGCCTGCAGTTCCCCTCCGGAACCACGCTAAACTTCCGTAAAGCGCCTTTCTCGATCAACGTAGTAACTATTCCCGGACACACCTTTACCGATACCCTGCGCTCCAAACTCGGTCTCGGCATCTAATCAACATCAGTTCCTTACGAACCTTATTCTCGTAAAGTTTATTTACATCTTTCAAACCTTCCTCTATGCCAATAATAGGTGAAGTTCAACATAACCAATTAGGGCGTGTTGTTGTTAGCGCCCGCCCTAATAGTCATCGTGCTACGGCCCGCTGGCGTAATGGCATTGTAAGCCTTAACGTTCCCGCAAGTCTGCAGCTACCCGACATATATCGTTTGCTTGATAATTTTACTCCACGCCTGCTTGAGGCGCGCCCCTCGTTGCAGTATAGTGCGCCGATGCGCATCAGTCTTCCCGGAGTTGAATTTATCATCACTCGCCAAAAGCTTCTCCCGAACAAGATTCTCGCTAAAGCTTCACTGCCGCAATGCTTCATTGAAGTAGGCTCGGATATTGATCTGACTACTGACGAATCTACTCGCGCCATCAGTAATATCCTTTGCCGCGTTGCGCAGCGCATAGCGCCTGACCTGCTAACCCCTTATGCACGCAAACTTGCCGATAAAATCGGGCGTTACCCAACGGGGTGGGCTATCTCCAGCGGTTTCCGCACCCTTGGTACCTGCTCAAATAAAGGCATAATCTCGCTGAGCTATGCTCTGGTGTTTCTCCCCCAAGAGTTGCGCGACTATATTATCTATCATGAATTGGCCCATCTTTCGGAGATGAACCATTCGCAACGCTTCCACGATTTGCTGAATAGCTATCTCAACGGACGTGAAAGCTATCTCCACAATCGTCTGCGCAACTACTCTTGGCCTATACTTCGTAAGTAACTTTCGTTGGTAGTTATCTTTTTTTGTGGTAGGCAATCCGTAAGAAGCCGCTACTTTTTCTTGTAGGAGCGACGCGGATTAGCCGGGAACCATCCCTTGCGTACGCGCTCACGCTGCTCAAACACTTCGAGGATGCTCCAAAAGCAAGAGAAGGCTACTACAGCCAATAAAGTTTGCCAAAAGAAATTATCCATCATAACGGATGCAAAACCGGCTACCATGCCGGCAACGAGAAATGCCCACCAGCATTTTACACCAAAATAATATTCCCCCTTTATCACTAAAGGATGAAACACTCCGATAATAAGAAAGCTACACAGACCCAACATTAGGCCTGTGAGATTATATTGAGCTAACAATTCAAACATATTCAAAATAGGTAAAGGTTACTTTATTTCTCGGCAGCCTTATATCGCGCATAAGCCGACGCCATTTTGGTATGATAGCCTCGCGCCTTTGCGCTCGGTCCGTTATATTTCATTGCAAAGCGGAGCCACTGTTTCTGCTGCAACGCTTCCAGCATCCCGCCGTTAGATATCATACGCCCGAACAGTTCTAATTGTTCGCGTTCCGATTGGCTCATCAGATTTACGAACTCTTCGACCGACGAGCAACCACACTGTTTCCAGTTGAACCCGCCGATTTGAAACATTCCCCAGAACGCCGACTCTAAGGCCGATGCGTCATGGATGGCGCGTGCTGCCTCTAAACGGGCATATTGCGCTGCTTGATAGGAGCCATATTTGCGGGCATTCGGGCGCAAGAATATTTCAGGCGCTTTGCGTTTTGCTGAAGTTAGCGACACTCCATAGCGGGGCGCCAACTTTCTATACATCGTAGCGTCAAAATTAATGATTGGCTTACCGGGCTTATAGAACCCTTCATGCGATTTTCCGGCTTCAATTTCAACTACAGCCTTTATGGCGGCAACCTCTACTCCAAATTCTTCGGCGAAATCGGCGAAGTCGTTTTCCGACAGGCGGGAGAAGTGGCGGTCGGGAGTGGTGTCGTCGATAGAGAATTGCGAAGATTTATCCCACGGACGTGAGGTAAATTCAATCGGGTCGATAATCGAATCCGGATCGAGCGACGGCAGTTTCATCGGCATGGGAGCCATCGGAATAGGTGGCGCCGTTGTCAATGGAGCCGGCCCTGCGTCAACGGTGGTTG
>CAZKYD010000012.1:0-6094 GCA_964556875.1 uncultured Alistipes sp. | reverse complement strand
GGTTATTGTGGCTGTGGTTTTATTGGTGGCGTTATAGGCTTTGACGTCGTGGTGCACAGCGGTAGTACCCCTCCGAGCTACAGGCTTAATCTGGCTCTGCTGTCGAACGGGAGCTGCAAGCAAAGTGGAAATGGCGGTGGCAAATACCACCGCCATATATATTCGAGATTTAATCATTGGAGAGCAGACTGCAACTGATTAACAACTCTTGGCAACCTTTTCGAGGGTGAGGCGGAGCTGTTTGTAGAAGCGGTCAACGGCAGGGATGTGCATGCGTTCCGAGGGTGAGTGAACGTCGCGCAGAGTCGGGCCGAACGAAACCATGTCGAGCTCGGGATAGTTCTGCTGGAACAGTGCGCATTCCAGACCGGCGTGGATACCCTTGATTGCGGGCTTGATGCCGAAGAGTTCTTCGTAAGCATCAGCTGCCATCTTCATGATGGGCGAGTTGAGGTTGGGAGTCCATGCGGGATAGCCATCGCTATGTTCTACAGTAGCACCGGCAACGGTGAAGAGAGCGTCTACCTGATGAGCGATGTCAAACTTGCGAGAGTCAACGCAAGAACGCTGAGAGGTGGTAACAACAATCTTGTCGTCGCCGGCCATCTTAACAGAAGCGAGGTTGGTAGAAGATTCTACCAGGTTCTCCATGTCGCGGCTCCATGATTGAACGCCGTGAGGTGCGCTATATACGGCGAGAACTACGCGCTTGGCGGTTTCTGAGTCAACGGTGTATTCAGGCTTTTCTACAGAGTTGAGCGTGAGCTTCATGGTTACTTCCAAGCCCTTGTATTCGTTTTCGATAGCTGCGGCATACTGGTTGAATGCGGCAACTACTTCTTCCTTATGAGCGGCCTTTACACCGAATACAACGTGAGCGGCACGCGGGATTGCGTTGCGGAGGTTACCTCCGTCGATTTCCGAGATGACAACTTCTTCCTGCTGCTGCATCAGGTTGTAAAGGAAGCGAGCTACAATCTTATTAGCGTTTGCACGGCCCAGATGGATGTCGCCACCGGAGTGGCCGCCCAAACCGTCGCGAACGTCGAAGTTGAAGTAGTGGCAGTCGGCAGGTGCGCATGAACGCTTGTAGGTGAATGTGGCGATGGTGTCGATACCGCCGGCGCAACCTACGAAGATTTCAGCATCATCTTCTGAGTCGAGGTTCAGCAGCATTGTGCCTTTCAGTTCGCCCTTTTCAAGACCGTTAGCACCGGTCATGCCGGTTTCTTCGTCCATTGTTACGAGAGCTTCGAGCGGACCGTGAACGAGAGTCTTGTCTGACAGAATAGCCAGAGCTGCAGCTACGCCGATACCGTTATCAGCACCGAGGGTTGTGCCGTTAGCGCGTACCCATTCGCCATCAACGATAGTTTCAATGGGGCTGTTTTCGAAGTCGAAACCGGGATGGTCGCTTTCGCATACCATATCCATGTGGCCTTGAAGGATTGCTGTGGGCGCATTCTCATAACCGGGGGTAGCCGGCTTGCGAAGAATTACGTTGCCCACCTTGTCGGCATGAGCTTCGATACCATTTTCCTTTGCAAAGTCAAGGATGAATTTACGAATTTTTTCCTCTTTTCTTGAGGGGCGCGGAATCTTCGTGATCTGATCGAAGATTTCAAACACCTCTTTGGGTTGAAGATCTTTTACTTCCATGGTTATTAAAATATCTTTGATATTCGAAATTTCTGTTAAATGTATAGTTTAGATACGGCTAAGTTACAAAATAAAATTGAATTTCGTCTAAAATTTGCGATAACTTTCTTATATTTGCCGAAAATTAGGCGGAATACCGATGAAAACCATCTTTATCACGCTATTTTTAGCGATTTTTTTGGTAGCATTGGCGCTAATCCTCTTGGGGGTTAAGGCGCTGTTTATCAAAGGTGGAGAGTTCCCATCGGGCCATGTTCACGACCTGCCTCGCCGCCGCCGTTTGGCGCGTGAGAAGTTACTTAAGAATAAAAAACTCAAATAAAATATTCAGAGCAATCAATGAAAAATCTTGCTTTCGCTGCCTCGGCAGCCGCAGCCGTCGCTTTAGTTCTCGCAAGCTGTTCCGGCAGTGAAGAAAAGAAGGACCAGGAAGCTCAAGAAGCTCCTAAACCTGCCAAAGTGGAAGGAGAAAAGTTCGCGCCCACAACCAACATCCGTTATTATGATATGGACTCGGTTATGGCCAACTACGAACTTGTAAAAACCTACAATGAGACCAATCTGCGCGCAACTCGCGAATTGGAAAATGCCATGCAAAGCCGCCAGACCGAACTCCAACGCCTGGCTACAAACATTCAGCAGAAAATGCAGTCGAACGGTTATCTGTCAGAAGCATCGTATAATGCCGATGTTGCCGACCTGAACCGCAAGCAGCAGGCCGCTGAATCTTATCTTGGCAACCTTCAGAATCGCGCACAGCAAGAAGCTCTTCGCCAGCAGCAGGAATTCCTCGATTCAATCAATAATTTCCTCGTTTCTTATAACAAGGATAAGCATTATGATGCAATTATGATTTATTCTGCCGGCCAGTATTTCAACCCCGCCCTCGACATCACTGCTGACGTTATCGCCGGGCTGAACGCTCGCTACAAGAAGACTTCTACCGCTAAGAAGGCAGAGCCCGAAAAGAAATAAAATTCGATTCCCAAAATATTTTCATAGAAGAAATTTCTTCTAAGTCTATCTTTACGAGAATAAATCTTCTCGAACCAATCGTTAGATTATATAAAGTCATCCCCTCCGGCCGACCGCCGAAGGGGATTTTTTCTCGTGATAATAAGTTTCGCTTGGGGATGCCTGGCTTGGATTTTGAAGCCGGGGCTGTAGGTTTGAAAGTCAGGGGGCGAGTTATGCCAAGCCGAGGAGCTCAATGTCGAAAATTAGAGTAGACCCTCCCGGAATGCCTGGCTGAGAGAAGCGTCCATACCCTTGTTCGGCCGGGATATAAACCTCCCAACGGTCGCCGACGTGCATTTTCTGCAGGGCGATAATCCAACCCGGAATCAGATCGCGAAGGCGAAATGCAGGAGCTGTGCCCGAATGCGAAGAGTCGAATTTCTTGCCGTTGATAGTTGTGCCGGTATAATGCACCGTCACAACGCTGCCTCGGTTAGGCGTTGGACCCGCCGCGGCCCCTTTCTTCACTACACGGTAGTAAACACCCTTATCCAAGGGCATAACGCCCGGCTCTTGCGCTTTTTCCGCTAACCAGCGGCGGTTATTGTCGATGTAGTCTTGTTTTGCCATATCCTATTGTTTTCTATTAATAACGCCGACAAGCCCCGGTCTATTGCCCGCCGAAAGATAACCTGCCCGCGGCAGCGTAGATAAGCCAAAAGTAATGAAACAACATAAACATAAAATTTGGCAAAATGGATTTTTTGAGTTAACTTTGCGTCAACAAACGAAAATAGCATTGGGTCTCGCTCGGTTTAGGGCGGGGCGCATTATTTTTGTTGTTAAAGTGACTAATTAAAGAGAGTGAATTGTATAATGCAACAGTTCCTCTCGCAATCAAAATAAACGAAACGTACAACCCCATAAGCTCTAAATATCATGGCTTTAACTTATATGACTAAAGACGGCTACAAGAAAAAAATGGAGGAAATCGCTTACCTCGAAAGCGTAGAACGTCCCCGCGTATCAGCCGCCATTGCAGAAGCCCGCGACAAGGGCGACCTCTCGGAAAATTCCGAATATGATGCCGCCAAGGAAGCCCAAGGTATGCTTGAGATGAAAATCGCAAAGCTGAAAGACCTTGTTGCTAACGCCCGCATTATCGACGAGAGCAAACTCTCTACCGATGAGGTTGCTATCATGTCGAAAGTAAAAATGAAAAACGTTGCCAACGGTATGGAAGTAGAATATACTATCGTGGCCGACTCTGAAGCGAACCTTCGCGAAAAGAAAATCGGTGCTTCCACCCCCATCGCCAAAGGTCTGCTCGGCCATAAGAAAGGCGACATCGTTGACATCAAAGTTCCTGCCGGAGTAATGAAGTTTGAAATTCAGGAAATTTCATTCTAAGCCCTGACGCCGAAACGCATATATTTCAAAATCAATCCGTTGAAAGACTAATCTATTCGTCATTTCATGGCTACACTTTTTTCACGCATCGCCGCAGGCGAAATCCCCTCGTATAAAGTTGCGGAGGACGAAAAGCATTTCGCATTTCTTGACATCAACCCCGTTCATCCGGGCCATGTGCTTGTAATTCCTCGCAAGGAAACCGACTACATCTTCGACCTCTCTGACGAAGAACTGTCTGAACTGATGGTATTCGCAAAGCGCGTTGCCAAAGCTATCAAGAAAGCTATCCCCTGCAAGAAAGTAGGCATCACCGTTATCGGCCTCGACGTTAACCACTGCCACGTTCATTTGGTTCCGATGAACAAAGGCTCGGAGATGAACTTCTGCGCCGAGAAGCTTACTCTTCCTGAAGAAGAGATGAAAGAAATTGCAGCAAAAATCGCAGCCGCGTTTGAATAATCAACCGGCCTAATATATCATTAAATCCGGGAGCCGCCATTCGCGTGGCGGCAACCTATCGATTTACATAATATGAAATTTCTTAGTTCACTCTCTCTTCCTATTCTTGCAGCAGCAATGCTCCTTACCGGCTGCTCCGAAAAGAAATGGAGCGCACAAGGCACCATCGCCGGTGGCGCCGGTAAATCTGTAGTTCTCGAAGCTCCGAACGGTGCCGGAGGTTGGTATCCAGTTGATACCATCGAAATCGCCAAAGACGGCAGCTTCAAAGTGTCAGGCCTCCCCTTCGGTCATCCCGAACTGCTCCGCTTGAACCTCAACGGCCAGCCCGTCTACTTCCCTATCGACTCTATCGAGACGGTCAACATCGAAGCTAATCTTGCCTCGCTGCAGTCGTCGGCACGTCTGAGCGGCTCCGAAACCGCCGAGAAGATGCAAGAAGTGAACGATCTGATCGCCAAAGTAGCTAAAGAAAAAGGTGAAGACGCCGTAGCTTTCGACCCCGAGTTGAAGCGTAGCCTCGCAGAAGTAATCCTGCGCAACCCGGCCGACATCGTAGCCTACTATTTGGTATTCCATCGTGTAGGGAACACCCGCATTTTCTCCCCGGAGGAAAAGAGCGACCTTCGCATCATTGGTGCCGTAGCGAATGCTTATACCCAGCAGCGCCCCAACGACCCCCGTACAGCCCTCTTGAAAGACCTCTATCTTTCGAATCGCCGTGCCGTGATGCCCTCAGCTGCTACCGATACCATCGTTGCTAACGAGATTAAATTTCCCGAAATTGACCTCGTTAATGAAAAAGGCACTCATAAAAAGCTCTCCGACGTTGCTTCGCAGGGAAAAATAGTAATCCTCAACTTTACCGCCTACACCGCCGACGGCTCGCAGGCCCTCAACGTTGAATTAAACAAAATCTACACCGCTCATAAAGCCCAGGGCTTGGAAATCTACCAGGTAGGCTTCGACGACGATGAATTCCAGTGGAAACAATCTGCAAAAAATCTCCCCTGGATTACTGTCTACAACACCCCCAAAGATGGTGCGCAGACCCTCGTTAACTACAACGTTGGTGCCCTCCCCGCTATCTTCATTATCAATCGTCAGGGCGACCTTGTAGAACGTGTCGACGGCGTCAACCGCCTTGAATCGGCCGTTAGCCGCTACCTCTAATCCTCCCCTAAAAAGAAACTTCAGGCATGAAGGCGCTGCTCCGCAGCTCCCTCATGCCTGCTTGTTTTAAACATCTATATAATGGCGGCCTATGGACGCCCCCGCCTAATGGGATACTACTCCCAGCAGCGAATGTTCGGGGAAATGCCCTACCGGGCCTTTTCCCTCCATCCTTCGCTGGGGGCTATACCAAAAGCCTCGCCCTCCGGGCGATAGCCATGCCAGAGAAGCCCTCGCTTCGCTGCGGGAACACAACAAAGATACCACGCCCTAGCTAATGACAACACCAGAAACAACGGGGAGCTTGGGCAGATCCCATCCGGGCAACAGATTAGCTGAATGGCAGCGACGACAAACGGGGAGAGCCCGAAGGGCGCGCGGAGGGCGCGGGGGTGTGGGTATAAATTGACCTTGACACGGACTCCTAACAATG
>CAZKYD010000011.1:0-30471 GCA_964556875.1 uncultured Alistipes sp. | reverse complement strand
ATCGTCAGGAAATGACTCGCGAAGTTAACTCTTACGAGGAATTCAAAGTTGAAATCGAAAAAGGCGGCTTCCTCCTTTGCCATTGGGATGGTACTCCCGAGACAGAAGAAAAGATCAAAGCTGAGACCAAGGCTACAATCCGTTGCATACCTCTCGAAGGAGACAAGACTCCCGGTAAGTGTATGGTAACCGGCAAGCCTTCAGCTCAGCGTGTGATTTTCGCTCGTAACTACTAATACGATATTTGAAATAGGGTATGTAGGCGGTTTGCGTTGCATACCCTATTTTTCTTTTTTCTTATCCTGAAGAACTAATTAGAATTTAGATGGCTCTCCACAATAACGAATCAATCAAGATACTACACTGCATTTTCTCGATGGAAATTGGAGGGTCCGAGACTATGTTGGTTGATATCCTTAACGGCCAAGCAGAGCGCAAACAGAAAGTCGCGCTATTAATCGTAAACAATAAGTATAACGAACAGCTGCTGTCAACCATTAGTCCGGAGGTACGCATCGTCAAACTGATGCGAGAGCCGGGCTCCAATCCACTGAAGTTGATGTGGACCCTCAATCGCTCTATCCACCAACTGAATCCTGACATTATCCATGTTCATAGTCCGAAGCTTTGCTTTTTGATTCGGCAGAAGCGTAAGCGGATGTTGATGACGGTACATTCATTGTTCACGTCAATGAAGTACTCCAAGAACATACCTATGGTAGCCATTTCGGAAGCGGTCAAGGATTATGTGATTAGCAGTGTGCCGAATGCAAAGGTGTCGGTTATCGGCAATGGTATAAAAACAGCCGATATCGCAGTCCGACCGGCGCGTCCGTTTGGTGATTGTTTTAAGATTGTGCAAGTTGCGCGTTTGGATTTCGCGCATAAAGGGCAGGATATTCTCCTCAAGGCGTTATTCCAACTGCGAGAAAAGCGGTCGAAGAACGTAACGGTAACATTTATCGGTGATGGATCAGACCGTAGAGTGTTAGAAGCCATAGCTGATGCGTACAAATTCGGTGATGCCGTTTGCTTCAAAGGTGAACGTGACCGCAACTATATTTATAGCCATTTGCAGGAGTATGATGCAATGTGTCATCCTTCAAGATCTGAGGGTTTTGGGCTTACCGTGGCAGAAGGGATGGCAGCCGGGTTGCCGTTGCTGCTAACTGAAGGGGATGGCCCTTGGGAAGTGGCGGATAACGGACGCCTCTGTGAGTCGTTCAAGAAGAGTAACCCGAAAGATTGTGCTGATGCCATTGAGCGAGTGATGAATGATTACAATAACGCTTCTGTAAGAGCAACCATAGCACGCCAGTATGTCTCGCGCTACGACATTTCTAAGACGGTTGATAACTATCTCGATTATTATAAGAAACTTTTAGACGCAGCGCATTGAGGTATTATAACAAGCGAGTGAATCATGTTCAATGCTGATTCACTCGCTTGTTAGTTTAACTTGTTTCTGAATTAGTCGAGCTTGAGGACTGCCAGGAATGCCTTTTGCGGCACCTGTACCGAACCGATCTGCTTCATACGCTTCTTGCCGGCTTTCTGCTTTTCGAGCAACTTACGTTTACGCGATACGTCGCCACCATAACATTTCGCGGTTACGTCTTTACGGACGGCCTTGATTGTCTCACGGGCAATGATTTTTGCACCGATGGCAGCTTGCACTGCGATGTCGAACTGATGACGCGGGATGAGCTCCTTGAGCTTTTCGCACATTCGACGGCCGAATTGCACGGCATTGTCGGCATGGGTCAAAGTTGACAGTGCATCGACAGGTTCGCCGTTCAGCAGAATGTCGAGCTTCACGAGTTTCGATGGGCGGAAATCGTGGAGGTGATAGTCGAACGAGGCATAACCTTTCGAGATAGATTTCAGCTTGTCGTAGAAGTCGATCACGATTTCACCTAATGGGATATCGAAAATCAGCTCAACTCGGTTGCCGGAGATGAACTCCTGTTTTACGAGTTCGCCACGTTTGCCCAAGCAGAGGGTCATAATCGGGCCGATAAAATCGGCTGTGGTAATAATTGATGAGCGTATATAAGGCTCTTCAATATGGTCGATAAGCGTGATATCGGGGAGTCCGGAGGGGTTGTGAACTTCAGTCTTGCCTCCTTTCTTGTCAAAGACGTTGTAGGAAACGTTGGGGACCGTAGTGATAACCTCCATATTGAACTCGCGGCTCAGGCGTTCCTGGATGATTTCCATATGGAGCAGACCGAGGAAGCCGCATCGGAAACCAAAGCCAAGGGCCATCGACGATTCCGGTTGAAAAGTCAATGACGCATCGTTGAGCTGCAATTTTTCCAATGAGCTGCGGAGATTTTCAAAATCTTCAGCTTCGATAGGGTAGACGCCGGCGAACACCATCGGTTTTACTTCTTCAAAACCTGCAATGGCCGGGGCCGGCTCGTTAACGTGAGTGATAGTATCGCCCACCTTTACTTCTTTCGAAGTCTTAATACCGGAGATGATATAGCCTACATTACCGGCCGATAGTTCCTGACGCGGAGAAAGGTCGAGCTTGAGAACTCCGATTTCGTCGGCGTTGTATTCCTTTTCGGTTGCCACGAATTTTACGAAGTCACCTTTGCGGATTGTGCCGTTTTCAATCTTGAAGTATGCGATGATACCACGGAAGGGGTTGAATACGGAGTCGAAAATCAGAGCCTGAAGCGGAGCCTCCGGATCGCCTTGCGGGGCAGGAACACGTTCAACGATGGCTCGCAGAATTTCTTCTACACCGATACCGGTCTTACCGCTGGCACGAATTATTTCTTCACGTTTACAGCCGAGCAGATCTACAATTTGGTCTTCAACTTCGTCGGGGTTTGCGCTTTCAAGGTCAACCTTGTTAATGACCGGAATGATTTCAAGGTCGGAATCAATCGCCATATATAGGTTGGAAATAGTCTGCGCTTGAATGCCCTGAGTTGCATCGACAATCAGCAACGCTCCTTCGCAGGCTGCGATTGAACGAGAAACCTCGTATGAAAAGTCAACGTGGCCCGGAGTGTCGATAAGGTTTAGAATATAATCTTCGCCGTCCAGACGATAATTCATCTGGATAGCATGGCTTTTAATAGTGATGCCTCGTTCGCGCTCGAGGTCCATATCATCGAGCACCTGGTCCTGAAGGTCCTTGGTGTCGATGGTCTTGGTATATTCGAGCAGTCGGTCGGCAAGTGTGCTTTTACCGTGGTCGATATGGGCAATAATACAAAAGTTTCGAATATTTTTCATTTCTAACTAATAATCTTATCTGAAAATCGCAATCGAGCAGTAAACTGTTATTCTGGTCGCTGATGCGATCTCGTTTGCCGAATTGCTACGGCTATATTATAGAGTTTACAAAATTACGAAATAATCTGCAAATATGAAACAGGTGGGTAGGTAAGGATTGGATAGGAAATTGTGGTGTTAGATAAATAATCTGAATGATGTGATATTTTTTCAGGGATATTTGGGAAAAACGGATATATTTCGTAAATTTGCGTGTTAAACATTCGCTAATTATATTTTTCAAAAATATATCTGATACGACAATGAAATTTACTGTATCCAGCCGTGCCCTATATTCAACTCTCTCGGGAGTTAGCAAGGCAATTAACTCAAAGAATACCTTGACGGTACTCGATAACTTCCTACTTGAACTCGATGCTGACAAAGGTTTGCTGACCGTGACAGCTTCTGATACCGAGAATACGCTTGTAGCACGTCTGGCTGTAGCTAATGCCGACCAAAGTGGCCGTTTCCTCGCAAATGCAAAACGCCTTTGTGACATCGGCAAGGAACTTCCGGCTGTAGATGTTGAAATCGCAGTAGACCTTGACTCGCTTGCAATGCAGATCGATTTCCCCGGTGGAAAATTCGACCTGGTAGCTTTGGACGCCAACCAATATCCTGTTAGCAGCGATCCGTTGGCAGAAATCAAACCTGAAGAAGGGGATGTTCCCGTAGAACTTCTTCTTCCGTCATCAGTTATTCTTTCCGGAATTGAAAATACAACCTTTGCAGTTGCTACCGACCAGATTCGTCCGCAGCTGATGGGTATCCTTTGGGATATTAAGCCTGAAAAGATTATCTTTGTTGCAACAGATACCCGTAAGCTTGTAAAGTATGAAAATACAGCAGCAAAGCCCGGCTTCGAACGTCGCTTGATTCTGCCTCTCAAACCGGCAGTGCTTCTTAAGCAACTTTTGGCTAAAGAAGAGGATGTTAAGGTTACATTGACCGATAAGTCGGCAACCTTCACCACTGAGCGCCTGACCCTCTCTTGCCGTTTGATTAAGGGTAATTTCCCTCCCTACGAGCGAGTAATCCCCGCTGATAACCCCTATGTTGCCACCTTCGATCGTGAGTCAATTCTGACTGCCGTACGCCGTGTTAGCGTATGTGCCGATCCTGCTCATGGCCTGATGAAACTGCGTTTCACTCATGGTTTGCTCGAAATTAAGGTAGACGATACAAGCCATTCAACCTTTGCTGTTGAAAAAGTTGCTTGCGACTATACCGGCCGCGACATCGTTATCGGTTTCTCGGCAGGCTATCTGATTGAAATCTTCAACACCCTTACTACACAAAACATCCTGATGAAGCTCGCAGATCCTTCTCGTCCCGGCGTCTTCGTTCCTGAAGAAAATGCAGCGAACACCGAGCTTATTATCATCTTGATGCCGATGACCGTTCAGGATTTCTAATCCGAAGTTAGATTTAAATTCGACGTTAAATTTGATGTTAATTTTAACGTCGAATTTGAATATCAAATCGAAAGCTCTAAATATATTTTAGAATTAATTCGTTTAGATGAAACTAAATCTCAACAGACCGGTAATGTTCTTCGACTTGGAGACTACCGGTACGGATATTCTGCGCGACAGAATTGTTGAAATATCAATGATAAAGGTTATGCCCGACGGAAGCGATATTCAGCGCACCGTTAGGGTAAACCCCGGATGTCATATTCCGGAATCGGCAACCGCTATTCATCATATCACGGATGAAGATGTTGCTAACGAGCCTCGCTTCGCTGAGGTTGCTCAGAAACTGGCTGAAAGTTTTGCAGGTTGTGATCTCGCCGGGTTCAATTCAAACCGTTTTGATATACCCCTGCTCGCCGAAGAGTTTGCACGCGCCGGTATTGACTTCGACTTCTCGGCAGCGCGATTTATCGATGTGCAGACTATTTTCCACAAGCGAGAACAGCGCACCCTCTCGGCTGCCTATAAGTTCTATTGCGATAAGAACTTGGAAGACGCTCATTCGGCAACGGCTGATACGCGAGCAACTTACGAAGTGTTGATGGCGCAGCTCGATAAATATTCCGACTTGCCCAATGATGTAGCTCAGCTATCGGATTATTCTGCTCAAAATAAAAATGTAGATCTTATGGGCCGATTGATTTATGATGAGCAGCATCGCGAGGTAATCAATTTCGGCAAATATAAAGGGCAACTTGCTGCCGACGTGTTGCGTCGTGATCCCGGCTATTTCAGCTGGATTCAGCAAGGGGATTTCCCGTCAAACACAAAACGTGCATTTATGGCGATAAAGCTTCGCTTAAATAAATAATATTCCGAATATGGAGAGTTCACTCAAAGGTAAACATATCATATTGGGTATCACCGGTGGCATCGCGGCTTATAAGTCGGCGGTGCTTCTGCGTCTTTTGGTCAAAGCAGGGGCTGAGGTGCAGGTGGTGATGACTCCCGCGGCAAAAGAATTTATTACACCGGTTACGATGTCGGCATTAAGCGGCAAGCCGGTAGTAAGCGAATTTTTTACTGCCAATACCGGAGAATGGCATAGCCATGTCGACCTCGGCATATGGGCAGATGCAATGGTGATAGCTCCTGCAACGGCGTGCACTATCGGCAAGATGGCAAATGGCATTGCCGATAATATGCTGGTAACAACATATCTTTCGGCAAAATCGCCAGTGTTTGTAGCTCCGGCGATGGACCTGGATATGATGGCCCATCCTTCAACCACTGCTAATCTGGAGCGCTTGAGAAGCTACGGCAACATCATTATCGAACCGGCGGAAGGTGAACTTGCCTCTCATCTTGTAGGAAAGGGGAGAATGGAAGAACCTGAAAAAATCTGTGGGATTATGGAAAGGTACTTCACACGCCACAAAAATGATGCTCCTGATGACAAGGAAAAATCGTCGAGCATTGAAGGACGTCGTATTCTCATCACTGCCGGACCTACACGCGAAAAAATCGACCCTGTTCGCTATATCTCGAACTACTCCTCCGGGAAGATGGGCTATGCGCTTGCCGATGAATTGGCCGCGCGTGGTGCAGATGTGATATTGGTTTCCGGTCCGGTTTCTGTCACTGCAGAAGAGCCGGCGGTAAAAACTCTCCATGTTGAATCAGGGAAGGAGATGGAACGTCAATGTCAACGTCTGTTCCCGAAGTGTGACATAGCAATAATGTGTGCAGCCGTTGCTGATTATACCATTTCAGAGCCGGCCACAACAAAGATAAAACGTGAAGGGAATGAACCCCCGACACTCCACCTTGTCAAGAACCCGGATATTGCGCAAAATCTCGGTAAGATTAAGCGCCCGGATCAGTTGTTGATTGGGTTTGCTCTTGAAACTGATCATGAAGAAGCTCACGCTTTGGAGAAAATGGAGCGTAAGAATCTCGATGCAATAGTGATGAACTCACTGCGCGACCAAGGCGCCGGTTTCGGCACGGACACTAATAAGGTGACAATGTATGCTCGTCCGGAATATAAGATTGATATACCGTTGGAATCGAAGCGCGAAGTAGCCTCCGATATTTGTGATGTTATAGAAGTGATGTTGGATGATGACTTAGCTTCTTACATTGATAAGTAAATCCGCTTAGACATATTGCCACGTAAATCCTCTTAGACATCAGGTTGATAGAAGCTTAACCAAAGTCATAATTGAAGAATGAAAGGTTTTCTGACCACATATATTTACCGCTCGTTGCTCTTGCTGTTGGTTGTGATAGCAAGCGGCTTTGGCTGTAGTGCTCAGGAATTGAATTGCCAGGTGGAATTCAATACCGAGCAGTTGCAAGCAACCAATAAGAGTGTGTTTGAGACGCTCAAGGAGTCGGTGACCTCATATATGAATGAGAACCATTTCACGAATCTTCAATATGCTACGAATGAGCGTATCGACTGCCGAATGTATTTTACATTCACTGACTACACCGATGATAAAATGACCGGCACATTGCAAATGCAGGTGTCGCGACCGGTTTATAATACGAACTACACTACTACGCTCTTTAATTTCAAGGATAGTAAGATAGAATTTGAATATAGCGAGGGAACCCCCTTGACGTTGAATCTTACAACGATGGAGAGCCAGCTAACGGCAATCCTCAATTTCTATGCTTATCTATTCATTGCGATTGATTGCGATTCATTTGCGCCCCTGGGTGGACAGGCTATGTATGATCAACTTGCTCAAATTGTTCAGCAGGCTCAGTCGTCGGGCGAAAGTGGATGGAAGGCGTTTGAGGATAAGAAAAATCGTTCGGCCGTGTTAGCTGCATTTACCGATCCGGCAACTTCGGTGCTCCGTCAAATGTATTATGATTATCATCGCACCGGGCTTGACGAGATGGCGCTCTCTCCTGATAAAGGTAGAGCCAAGATCACCTCAACTCTCGAAGGGCTTACAAAGATATATGAATCCGACGGAATGTCGGTCGGGTTGTCGATATTCAAGGATTCGAAGCTGGATGAACTTGTAAATATCTATACCCAAGGCACTCAAGCCGAGCGCGAAAAAGTAGTTGAAATCTTAACGCCGATTTACCCTACGGAAATGAAGCGTATCAATATGATTAAAGCCGGGACCAATAAGGAACAGTAATGATTGAGAATCTCCACATATCTAATTATGCACTGATTGACCGTGTAGATATCACGTTCCATCCGGGATTTAATATCATTACCGGCGAAACCGGTGCCGGAAAGTCGATAATGCTTGGGGCTCTGTCTCTACTGTTAGGGGGGAGAGTTGACACTAAGGCTGTGCGGAATCCGGAACTGAAATCTGTAATTGAAGCCACATTTGCGGTTGCGCAATATGGCTCGTTAGAGCATGTTTGCACAGCTAACGAAATTGACTGGGACCCGGCGCATCTGATTCTTCGCCGCGAGATAGCTCCCGGTGGTAGATCAAGAGCGTTTGTTAATGATACTCCGGTCACTCTGGCAGTGCTTCAAGAGATTGCTCTCCATTTGGTTGATATCCATTCTCAGCATCAGAATCTGCTACTCGTCTCTCCACCATACCAGCTGCGAGTAATCGACTCTTTAGCCGGCAACTCCGACCGCCTGAAGAAATTCTCCGAAACCTATGGTCGCTATCGATCGGCGGTAAAGCAGTTCCAATTAACGCGTCGTAATATCGAAAAAGCGCGCGACGAAGAGGAATATCTTCGCTATCAATATCAGCAACTCAAAGATGCCGACCTTGAAGCCGGGGAGCAGGAAACGCTTGAACGTGAGCGCGAGGTGCTGATTAATATGGCGGATATCAAAGAGTCGCTGGGACGATTGCTGAATGCTCTGGGCGATGGCGAGGAGAATGTAGATTCGTTACTGAAAACCGCTACAGATGAGGCTGATCAGTTGACCGACCTATTGGAAGGTACTGATGGTCTGCAAGAACGCCTACAGACACTTAGGGTAGAATGTCAAGATATCTATCAAACTTTTACCGGTGTGTCGGGGCAGTTATCTACAGATCCGCGTGAGATTGAAGCCGTAGAGGAACGCCTCAACGAGCTTTATGATCTTGAACGTCGCCATAAGGTTGATACAGTAGAGGCGTTGATAGCTCTGCGCGATTCATTCGCAGAAAAGCTGCGCACGATTGACCTTGGCGATCAATCGCTCCATTCGCTTGAAGTGGCTGCGAAACGAGCCAAGAAGGAGGCGCTGGATTTGGCGCGTGAAATTTCTGCTGTCAGAAAAGCTACGGCTGCTGATTTCGCAGTCTTGCTGAAAAATAGAGCCTTGCCGCTCGGTATGAAGAATCTGCAAGTTGAGATTGCCGTGAAAGAAACGGAGTTGACCTCAACCGGCATCGATTTTATAGAATTCCTATTTGCCTTTAATAAAAACCAGCCACTAATGCCGGTAGGTAACACCGCCTCCGGAGGTGAAATTTCCCGCTTAATGTTGTCGATAAAGTCGATTGTAGCTGATAAAATGCAGTTGCCTTCGATTATCTTCGACGAAGTAGACACCGGTGTGTCGGGCGATGTTGCTAATCGAATGGGAGAAATGATGCATGACATCTCTAAGAATATTCAGGTGATTGCCATTACCCATTTGCCTCAAGTAGCCGCCCAGGGCGTGGCCCATTATAAAGTCTTTAAGGAGGATACGGAAACCTCCACAGTTACGCGTGTCAAGGAGTTAACGCCTGACCAGCGTATAGATGAACTCGCCATTATGCTTTCAGGTTCGGCGGTTAATGATGCTGCCCGAGCCAATGCCCGTTCACTCTTAAAACATAATAATAATGCTTGAAAAAAATGAATACATTTTCGGCCGTCGAGCTGTTATCGAAGCTATCGAAGCCGGGAAGGATATCGACAAGGTTCTTGTAAGAAAGGATTTGTCAGGCGACTTGGCCAAGGAATTCTTGGATGTTGCTCGTCGTTATGGCATAGTGCTTCAGCGAGTACCTGCCGAACGTATTGATCGTATCACACGTAAGAACCATCAGGGAGTACTTGCAATCCTGTCGGCGGTAACTTATTATTCACTTGACAATCTGGTGCCGCAGCTCTATGAGGAGGGTAAGATGCCGTTCCTTGTGTTGCTTGACGGAGTAACAGATGTTCGTAATTTTGGCGCTATTGCCCGTACATGTGAGTGTGCCGGCGTGGATGCTATCGTTATTCCCGAAAGGGGAGGGGTTGGCGTCAATGGCGATGCGATGAAGACCTCCGCCGGAGCCCTGAACTATCTGCCCGTATGTCGCGAAAAGTCGATGTTGCAGGCTGTGAAATTTTTGAAGGATAACGGCTATCAGATCGTAGCAGCTACGGAAAAAGGTGCTAAGAACTATACTTTGGGCGATTATACCGGTCCGGTGGCCCTTGTAATGGGGGCAGAGGATATCGGTATCTCAAATGAAATTCTCCGCATCTCTGATACTCTTGCGGCAATTCCTCAGTCGGGTAATATCGGTTCGCTCAACGTTTCTGTGGCAGCCGGAGTGATGATTTATGAGGTGGTCCGTCAGCGTAATCAAGGCTGAATTGCGCTACACTGAGTTTATATCGCTTGGAGGCACACACCCAACAAGCAACATTTAGAAGAAAAACAGTTAGTTAGAGAGCATAACAACGCTATAAAAACACAATAGGAAAAAGATACTTTACTTATGAGAATGAAAAAACAGTGGATGGCAGCGCTGTTAGCGATAGCCTCATTCGGTGTGAATGCCGAGGAGAGTCGTAACGTTGCCGAAAATGATCCGATGGCAGTTGAGGAGAATGTAGATCGTATTCCCAAAATTCATGGTGTATTCCGTGGACGCTATGAGGGGTCTTGGCCTGATTATGAGCAGCGTTTCCAGGTTCGTAATGCGCGTGTTTCTGTAGAAGGCAAGGTTCTGAAGGACCTGGATTACTATTTCCGCATTGACCTTTGTGACCGCGGAACGATGAAGTTCCTGGATGGTTGGGCACGCTGGAAATTCGCTGACAACTTTGCCGTGAAGGCCGGTCGCTATCGTGTGCCTTTCGGCGTTGACTGTTTCCGAGGTCCCGGCAGCTATCTGTTTGCCAACCGCTCATTTATGGGTAAAGAAACAGCGAATTTGCGTCAGGTTGGTGTGCAGTTGGGCTATTATGGAAAGAAAGTGCCGTTGACCGTTGAGGCCGGTGTGTTTAACTCTTCAACTAAAAGTCAGGAGAATTGGCAGGCAGGGCTTGACTATGCTGCTAAAGCGTCATATCGCATCCAGAATGTAACCTTATCTGCCGGCTTCCTTTCAATGGACCCTTATGGAGTTCGTATGAACTATCTTGATGGCAGCGTTAGTTGGAAATACAAGACCCTTATTGTAGAAGGTGAATATCAGCATATTAATTATGTTGGTAATGATTACCAAGCGGCTAATTCATGGTTGGCGTTTGCCTCGTATGGTATCCCCGTAAAATGGCATCCGTTTAATCTCTGGAGCTTCCACGGACGTTTCGATTCGCTGACAGATTTCTCTAATGGTAATCCTGACGAGAATGGTGTCTTGTCGACCGACGATGCTGCGCGTAAACGTGTAACGGTTGGCACGTCGCTCTCAAGCATTGTTAAGAATGTGAAAGCTGAAATTATTTTAGATTATGAGCATTATTTCTATGACAATGGGGTAGCGGTGCCTGATGGTGGTGCTAATCGTATTGTGGCAGAATTGGTGCTGAAATTCTAACGATATAATCCGGAAGTCGTATTGGGGAGAATGTCGCTATTTTGTGGGTATTACACCACTGTAAAAGCAACGTATCTTCCCAATCGGCAGTTTCCCCTCCATTAGGAGCGGAATCCTCGATGCGGTCGTCGATATCCACGCATCCATATTATCCGACGTTTTTGTCCCTTCACCAGAGGTAAAGGTGAAAGTAATATGGTAAGTTGGATACGACGATTTTTTTATTGTGACATCCTCTATGTCAACGAAGTGGATGGTAAGAATCTCTTTTTGGCGACCGGAGAAAACGTTGAGCTTTACGGTGTGGCCCTTCTCCATTGAGGCATAATCTAACTGGCGCATATAGTAGAATGAACTGAGCATATCTACGGTTGGGCCTGTAGCTTGCAGCTCTTTGGTGACGACTGTTTCCTCTGTGTCTTTTTTATGTTTGGTCCGATGAACTACCGAGGCTTTGGTGATATTATTCGAGCGTGTAAAAGAGAGCTCGTCATGACCGAAATCGCCACCTTCATACGATACTTTGCGATATTTGTAGGGGAGGAATGTACGGCGATCAATAGTGCCCTGGAGGGTGTCGCGCACTTTGTAGAACCTATCGGCCCAGGGGGCTGTTGCGCCTGTTAAATTCGCACGGAATTTTTCGCTGGAAGATCGAGTTGTAGTCAATGAAACCGAACCGGCTTTCTTGTTGATGAGCCCCCATTTATACATAACATCATACGTTAAAGTTTCGTTTGGCACATCCCAAGCCATAACGGTTGAGCCGCACGTAGCGATAATGCAAAATACTAATGTAAGCAAATAATTGCGGATATATTGAATCATAATTGTAACGTCAAACAGTTTTAAAGTAACAAACCTTAGACCAATGGATATTCTTAAGGTTTAACTCAGTGAAAATATTGGCCTAAACATGACGAATTTTAGAACAGAAATGTTTGATGATGTTAGGTGATTTTAAGAAAAATCATTAATTTTGCATCCAAATTTGGATAGGAAAAATTCTTATCGCGTTATAGCTAAACTGGAATGACACAAAGAAAAGTTAGGGTGCGTTTTGCCCCCTCTCCCACAGGTCCCCTCCATATTGGAGGTGTGCGTACCGCTTTATATAATTATCTGTTTGCCCGTCAGAATGGCGGTGATATGATTCTTCGAATTGAGGATACCGACTCTCAGCGCTTTGTGCCGGGAGCGGAAGATTATATCAATGAGTCATTGAAATGGCTCGGCATCGAGATCGATGAAGGCGTGCGTGAAGGTGGTGCTTACGGGCCTTACAAGCAAAGTGAACGTCGCGATATTTATCGCAAGTATGTCAAGGTTTTGCTTGATGCCGGCAAGGCATATATCGCATTTGATACTCCTGCCGAATTGGAAAAAGCTCGTAGCGAAAAGGCTAATTTTCAGTATGACGCTTCCACCCGTGGGGAGATGCGCAATTCGCTTACTCTTCCGAAAGAGGAGGTTGACCGCCTAATCGCTGAGGGCACACCATATGTAGTACGTTTCTTGATTGAACCTGGCCGTGATGTTAAGGTAAATGACCTTATCCGTGGTGAGGTTGTAATCAACTCCAATATTCTTGATGATAAGGTGCTCTATAAGAGTGCTGACGATCTGCCTACTTACCATTTGGCTAACATTGTTGACGACCATTTGATGGAAGTTAGCCATGTTATCCGTGGCGAGGAGTGGCTGCCTTCAGCTCCGCTTCATGTCCTGCTTTACGAAGCATTCGGATGGAGCGATACAGCTCCCGAATTTGTTCATCTGCCGCTTCTACTTAAGCCCGACGGAAAGGGTAAGCTGTCGAAGCGCGATGGTGACCGTCTCGGATTCCCGGTATTCCCCTTGGAATGGCACGATCCCAAGAGCGGCGACATCTCTTCAGGTTTCCGCGAAAAAGGTTACCTGCCTGAAGCCTTGGTAAACTTCTTGGCGCTGCTAGGCTGGAATCCCGGCGATGACACTGAGATCATGTCAATGCAGGAGCTGATCAATAAGTTCTCATTTGCTCATTGCTCTAAATCAGGTGCGAAGTTCGCCTTTGAAAAGGGTAAATGGTTCAACCACGAGTACATTATGAACACTCCCGGCGAAAAGCTCGCTGAGATGTTCCGTCCGCAGCTCGTTGCAAATGGTGTGAATCCGGATGATTTCTCAACAGAGTATGTAGCTAAGGCGCTCGACCTGGTTAAGGGACGTGCTGAGTTGCTTCCTGATCTTTGGGAACAGGGTTCGTTCTTCTTCAAGGCCCCCGAGACATATGCCGAAAAGGATGTCCGCAAACGCTGGAAAGAAGAAACTCCGCGCTTGATGGAAGAACTTATCGGCGTTCTTGAAGGATTGGAAGATTTCTCTTCAGCTGCAGCTGAACCGATCGTGCTGAAGTGGATCACAGATAACGAATATCACATGGGTAATGTTATGAACGCCTTCCGTCTGGCTGTAGTTGGTCAGTGTAAGGGTCCTCACATGTTCGACATTACCGAATTGCTTGGTTGCGAGGAAACCGTACGCCGCTTGCGTCGCGGTATCGCAGAAATTCATACGATTGAATAATACCTTCACAAAGGGTTAAGTGCTTAAATAGGATGAATCTTCTCTATAATGCAGGCATCGTATTGTATGACGTTGCTGCGCAGATTGTTTCGCTTCGGAGTAAAAAGGTCCACAAGATGTTGCGTGGCCAAGCGCATACTTGGGGTATGTTGCGCAACAAATTGGCAAATAAGCCCGGCGCTATATGGTTTCATGCAGCGTCGTTGGGCGAATTTGAGCAAGGCCGTCCGATGATTGAGCGACTCAAGAGAGAACATCCCGAAACCCCGATACTTCTAAGTTTTTTCTCACCTTCAGGTTATGAGGTGAGAAAAAACTATCCCTTTGCTGATGCAGTTGTTTACCTGCCGTTTGATACGCCTCACAACGTGCGTAAATTTCTTGATTTGGCTCGTCCGTCGATGGCTATCTTTATCAAGTATGAGTTCTGGGGAAATTATCTTGAAGAACTGCATCATAGAGGCATTTCAACTTATATCATATCTTCGATATTCCGTCCGGAGCAACGATTCTTCCGTCGTTATGGAGGCATGTTCCGCAAAATGCTCAGATGCTTCAATCATCTGTATGTGCAGGATGAGCGTTCGCGTCGACTGTTGCGTGTGATTGGAGTAGAGAATGTAACCGTGGCCGGTGATACCCGTTTTGATCGTGTAACCGATGTTATGCGTTCTTCGGTTGATATTCCCGGTTTCCCGGGCTTTGGCGCTGAAGCTCCCGTAAAATTTATCGCCGGAAGCTCGTGGGAGGCTGATGAGAATATCTATGTGCCATGGCTTAATGCGCATCCTGAAATTGCGTTTATAATCGCCCCTCATGAGTTTAATGAAACTCGCTTAGAGGCATTGCGTAATCGCTTTACGGATCGCAAAGTGCTCCTGCTTTCAGAATGGATTAATATTATCAAGAAATCGCGCAAAGAGGGTACTCAGCTACCTGACTGGTTTAAGTCCGTCAGCGGATTAATTGTCGACTCTTTTGGCAAACTGTCTACGCTGTATCGTTTCGCTGATATCGCATATATTGGCGGAGGTTTCGGTGCGGGTATTCATAACCTTAACGAGGCCGCAGTTTATGGTATGCCGGTAGTTTTTGGCCCGAACCATGCGAAGTTTAAAGAGGCGTCAGATTTGATAGCGTGTGGCGGTGGTTATTCGGTTGTTGATACGGCTACCTTTAACGAAACTATGGACCGTTTCCTGGCGGATTCTGCTCGCTTAAAGCAGGCTGGAGAAGCAGCCGGGAAGTATATCCAGGATAATCTGGGGGCTACTGACCGCATTTATTCCGACTTGTTTGGCGGAAAATGATTGGCATTTAAAATTCTGCAATTTTAAGGGGGATTTGTGGGTGAAAAAACGACATTTATGCTTGTTTTTTTACGAAAAAATCTGTAATTTTGTAACGTTAATCCTGAATAGTTATCAATATGATTTATTTAGGGTTATGCTATGATTTTCAATAGTTTATATAGTTTATGTCAGACAGTCTCTTTGATTTAGACAATACAGCAGAATCTCAAGAACTCAAAAACGAGCAGGAATATAGCGCCAGCAATATTCAGGTGCTGGAAGGCTTGGAAGCCGTTCGCAAACGTCCTGCGATGTATATCGGCGATATCAGTGAAAAAGGTTTCCATCACTTGGTATATGAAGTAGTCGACAACTCTATCGACGAAGCATTAGCCGGTTTCTGTACACACATTGAGGTAACCATCAACGAAAATAATTCAATTACCGTTGTTGATAATGGTCGTGGTATTCCTGTGGATATGCACGAAAAGGAGCATAAGAGCGCGCTTGAAGTGGTTCTTACAGTGCTTCATGCCGGCGGTAAGTTTGATAAAGGCTCATATAAGGTGTCCGGTGGTCTCCACGGTGTAGGTGTTAGCTGTGTGAATGCGCTATCATCTTACCTGCGTGCTGAAGTTCGCCGTGGCGGTAAGATCTATATGCAGGAATATGCGTATGGTAAACCGACCAGCGAGCTGAAAGTGATTGGCGACACTGAGGACCATGGTACTTCGATTACCTTCCTCCCCGATGATTCAATCTTCACCGTTAGCGTGTATGACTACGATACACTTGCAAAACGTTTGCGCGACCTTGCATTCTTGAATGCCGGTATTACGCTGACTTTGACCGATCGTCGTCGTCTCAATGAAGAAGGTAAGCCTTATCAGGAAGTGTTCTACTCGGCTAATGGTCTGAGCGAATTTGTGAAATATATCGACTCTTCAAAGGAACCTTTGATACAGGATGTAATCCATCTGGATACAGAACGTCAGGGTATTCCCGTTGAAGTAGCCTTAACATACAATACAACCTTCAATGAAAATGTTTACTCCTATGTAAACAATATCAATACAATTGAAGGTGGTACTCATCTCACCGGTTTCCGTCGTGGTCTGACTCAGACATTGAAGAAGTATGCTGATGATAACAAGCTTCTCGAAAAGAGTAAGGTTGAAATTTCCAGCGATGACTTCCGCGAAGGTCTTACCGCCGTTGTGTCGGTGAAGGTAATGGAGCCGCAGTTTGAAGGACAGACCAAGACAAAACTTGGTAACACTGAAGTTATCGGTGCTGTACAGACTGCAGTTTCTGAAGCTCTCCGCAACTATCTTGAGGAACATCCCACTGAAGCAAAGGCCATCGTTAGCAAGGTCGTTCTTGCCGCTCAGGCTCGTAAGGCTGCTTATGACGCCCGCACAAAGATTCAGCGTAAGTCGCCTCTCTGTGGTGGTGGTCTTCCAGGTAAACTTGCCGACTGCTCAAGCCGCACGGCTGAAGAATGTGAAATCTTCCTCGTCGAGGGTGACTCGGCAGGTGGTACTGCTAAGAGCGGACGAGACCGTCGCTATCAGGCAATCCTACCCTTGCGCGGTAAGGTGCTGAACGTAGAAAAGGCGATGGAACACAAGGTGTTCGATTCTGAACAGATTACCAATATCTTCCGAGCACTGCGTGTGACTATCGGTACGGAGAACGACCCCAAAGAAGCTAACCTCTCGCGCCTTGCCTACCATAAGATTATCATCATGACTGATGCCGATGTCGATGGTAGCCACATCGCGACACTGCTGATGACGCTCTTCTTCCGCCGTATGCGCCCCGTCATTGAACAAGGCTATCTCTATCTTGCCACTCCGCCGTTATATAAATGTACCAAGGGTAAGGTTGAGGAATACTGCTGGACCGACCAGCAACGCCAAGCCTTCATTGACCAGTACGGACCGCAAACTAAGGTTCAGCGCTACAAAGGTCTTGGTGAGATGAGCGACCAAGAGTTGCGCGACACGACTATGTCGCCCGAACATCGTTTGCTCAAGCAGGTTCAAATCTCCGACGCAGCAGAAGCCGACAGAATCTTCTCTATGTTAATGGGTGAAGATGTTGGTCCGCGTCGTGAATTCATTGAAGCTAATGCTAACTACGCAAATATCGACGCTTAATTATTAGACCCTATATGTAACGCTTAACATTTTCGTGATGTTAAGCGTTATATTTAATTAAGAATAACAGTAAATCAGGGAATATATGGCCCGCAAAGGAAATAAAGGTTCTGCCCTCCAGCAATTGCGCTCAAAAGTGGAGGATTTTATTTGGAAGCAGACCAATAATACATTCAACTATAAGCAAGTATCTGCAGCTGTCGGTGCAAAAACGCCGGTTAATCAGCGCTCTGTAGCAATGATGTTAGCCGAAATGGCTTTCGATGGTGAGCTTATCGAGGTTGAAATGGGGAAATATAAAGCTCCCCAGCGCACCACTGTAGCTACCGGCACCTTTGTACGCCGTTCGAATGGCAAAAATTCAGTTATTACTGATGAGGACTCCGAAGCGATCTTTATCGCCGAGCGTAATTCGCTCCATGCTCTCAATGGTGATAAAGTGAAGATCCATATTGCCGCACGGCGCCGTGGCCAAGAACCTGAAGCTGAAGTTATTGAAATTCTGGAAAAGAAGGAGCAGACCTTCATCGGTACTCTCGAAGTAAAGCGCAATGTCGCTTTCCTGAAAACCGATTCGAAGTTCCTGGCATGCGATATTTTCATCCCGAAGGGAAAACTGAAGGGCGGACAAACAGGCGATAAAGCCGTTGTTGAAATTACCGAATGGCCCGAAGAAGATAAGAACCCGAGCGGAGAAGTGCTCGATATCCTCGGCAAGGCAGGGGAGAACACAACGGAGATGCACGCCATTCTCGCTGAGTTTGGCCTGCCATATAAGTATCCCTCAAATGTAGAAAAAGCTGCGGATAAAATCGAAGCAGGTATTACGGAAGAGGAAGTCGCTCGTCGTGAAGATTTCCGTAAGGTTACTACCTTTACCGTTGATCCGAAAGATGCCAAGGACTTTGACGATGCTCTTTCAATTCGCAAATTGGAGAATGGAAATTGGGAAGTTGGCGTGCATATCGCTGATGTAACTCACTATGTTACTCCGAATTCAATCATTGACCGCGAAGCTAAGGATCGCGCGACATCGGTATATCTTGTTGACCGTACGATTCCGATGTTGCCTGAACATCTCTGTAACGGCATCTGCTCGTTGCGCCCTGATGAAGAGAAATTAGCGTTCTCATGCATCTTCGAGCTTAATGACGAGGCTGAAATCCTGTCGCAGCGAATCGGCCGCACTGTGATTAAGAGTGACCGCCGTTTCACTTACGAAGAAGCACAGGAACGCATCGAAACCGGTCAAGGCGACTATGCAGAAGAGATCCTGACCCTTGACCGTTTGGCTAAGAAGTTGCGTGCACTGCGCTTTGAAAATGGCTCTGTTGATTTCGACCGTGAAGAAGTTAAATTCGATATCGATGAGAAGGGACATCCTGTAGGTGTTTACTTCAAAGTGTCGCAAGATGCAAATAAACTTATCGAGGAGTTCATGCTCCTTGCCAACAAAACTGTAGCTGCAACTATCGGTAAGCCCGGTCCGCGCAAGAAGGCGAAACCGTTTGTTTATCGTGTGCATGATATGCCCGATCAGACTCGTCTTGGCGACCTGGCAACAATTGCTGCAGCGTTTGGCTATAAGCTCAAGACCTCCGGCACTCCGTCGGAAATTAACCGCTCGCTTAACAAGATGTTGCGCGATGTTAAGGGTAAAGGTGAGGAAAACTTCCTCTCTGTACTTGCGATTCGCACCATGGCAAAGGCTGTATATACCACCGAGAATATCGGTCACTATGGTCTTGGCTTTGACTTCTATACCCACTTCACTTCTCCTATTCGCCGTTATCCCGATATGATGGTACATCGCTTGTTAGAGCGTTATCTCCATGGCGGGCGTAGCGTCGATGCAGTGAAACTTGAAGACGATTGTAAACACTCCTCCGATATGGAGCAGTTGGCTGCAAATGCCGAACGTGCTTCAATCAAATATAAGCAGGTAGAGTATATGCAGGATCATATCAGCGAAGAATACGATGGTATGATATCAGGTGTAACGGAGTGGGGCATCTATGTAGAGTTAGATGAAAACCACTGCGAAGGCCTCGTGCCGATGCGCGACCTCGCGGATGATTATTACGACTACGACGAGAAAAACTATTGCATTCGTGGTCGCCGTCGTGGCACAGTTTATCGTCTCGGCGATAATGTACGTATCCGTGTTGCAAATGCTAACCTCGAAAAGAAACAGTTGGATTTCTTGCTGGTAGACCCCAGACTGCAACGCCCTGATGAAGATGATCTCGGCAAGACAGTCACCGTTAAGCAAGCATTACACGATACTGCAGCTCGCAAAGCAGCCCGCGCTATTCCTCATAAGCTGGAGAAACCGGGTAAAAAAGAGACGCATAAAAAAGAGAAAAGTTCGCGTGGCGCAAAAGCAGTAGCTGCTGCTCGCGCTTCGAAAAAAGCTGCTGCTAAAAAACGTAGCACTAAGGCTAATGGTAAAGGAAAGGAAGCGCCCAAATCGCGCTATCGTTCTTCAAAGCCGAAAGCAGAGTAACTTTTCACTGAACAGTAGCATTACCGACATCTTCTGATATTTCAGCTAATGGGAAAAGCAACTAAGTTGGGAATGGAAACGATTCAGCAACAGCGACTGACGCCGTTGCAGGTTCGTTATGTAAGGACACTTGAGATGACCGGCCCGGAATTTGAGGCCGATATTCGAAATGCTCTTGAAGAAAATCCCGCTTTAGAAGTGAAATCTCAAGAAGATGAGGAGCATATCCATGACATGACCCGCACCGAAGATGGCGCTTCATATACCGAGTCGTCAGCCGAAATGCAGCGTGCTGATTACGGCACGGATGACGATATTCCTGACTACTTGAGCAACAAGATGTATGCCTCTACCCAAGAGATGGCAGAGGATTATTATGAGCCGGTAGTAGTGGCAGGTGATGATTCGATGTGCAACTCGTTGATGCTTCAGCTTAATGAGCTGGATATTACTGAGGATGAGCGCAAAATCGCAGAATATATCATCGGTAGTCTTGACGATAATGGCTATTTGACTACAAGCTTGCAGTCGTTATCAGATGATATCGCTTATGCTACCGGCAATATATATTCGGTAGATGTCATACGCAGCGTGTGGGAAAAAGTTCGACAGCTTGATCCCCCCGGAATAGCAGCAGTTGATTTGCGCGACTGCATGATTCTGCAACTAAAACGCTTACCTCGTACGGTTGAGAACCTGACTGCACTCGAAATGGTGAAAGACTATTTCGACCTATTCTCCAAGAAGCATACTCAAAAGATAGCCGCATCTATGGGTATCGAAGAATCGCAAGTCAGAGATGCCTGGCATGTTATCAGTAGATTGAACCCAAAGCCGGCAAGCTTGTTAGAGTCGACCGGTGGGGGATCTGCCCGTGCGGTTGTGCCGGAATTCTACGTTGAAGTTGACGATGATGAAACAATCACGTTGAGGTTGCTGAATAAAGTGCCGGAACTTTGTATCTCTGAAAGTTTTGCTGCCGATGTGACGTTGCCCGATGCATCGCCCCGAAGTACAAATGATGCAAACGTGTTCTTAAAACAGAAACGTGATGAGGCCACCGACTATATCAAGATTGTCGGGATGCGTCAGCAAACACTTTTCAAAGTGATGTCGGCAATCATAAAGATTCAACGTCAGTTTTTCTTAACCGAAGATGAATCGCAGATACGACCGATGGTGTTGCGTGAGCTTGCTGATGCCACAGGTTTGGATCTGTCGGTAGTTTCGCGTGCAACTCGCGAAAGATACGTGATGACTGATAACGGCGTCTATCCCCTGAAAATGTTCTTTAATGAACGCCGAAAAAAGAGTTCAGGCGCTGATGATTCTGACGATAATACGACTCCAAAGATAATTGCCGCTATCAAGGATATTATCGAGCAGGAAGATAAGAAGAAACCGCTTAGCGACGATCAGATTACGAAAATGCTTACCGAAAAAGGTTTTGACATCGCTCGACGTACAGTGGCGAAATACCGAGAAAGGCTCGGATTCCCTGTCTGCCGACTACGTAAAACCTTATAAAACTATATATTATGAAATATTTAACCGGCGTTGCCCATTTATTATCTACGATATTTTCTCCATTGCTGATGGCTACATACGCCATTATTTTAGCGATGGAATTGTCGTTTCTATGTTTCATACCTACCACTACAAAGTTGATGGTGATATTGGAAACATTTTTGGCTACTACCGCTATCCCGGTTATCGGCATTTTTTTGATGTCGAAATTGAAAATCGTTTCCAATCCGAAATTGACGGAGCGTGCCGATAGGTTGTGGCCTTATCTTCTTGAGACCATCTGCTTTATCGGTATGGCTGTATATCTGTTCTACATCAATGCTCCTGCATGGCTGTCGTTATTCCTACTCGGAGGCGCTGTTGCGCTGATTGTGTTGGCAATAGTGAATAGCAAATGGAAAATGTCGGGCCACGCTACAGGCATGGGTGGACTTAGTGCTATGATTTTCTATTTGATGCTTAGTGGTAATAGTCTGGGCAGCTTGCAATGGGAATTCCTGACAATCATTATTCTGTCGGGGGCTGTCTGCACCTCTCGCATTATCCTTGAACGTCATACGCTCGGCCAGGTGGCTGCCGGATTCCTCAATGGCGCTGTCTGGGTATTGGCTTTGCCATTAATCTATCAAGCGTTGACTTAATTATAAATCGAATATTAGCTACACCTCTCTCTATCAACTATATCTCAAACGATTATGAATCCTACAGTTAGCATAATAATGGGAAGCACATCTGATCTTCCCGTAATGAAAAAAGCCGCAGATTTCTTGAATCAAATGGAAGTGCCATTTGAAATGTTGGCGTTGTCAGCTCATCGCACCCCTGAAGAGGTTGCTGATTTTGCGCGCAATGCTGAGAATCGTGGCGTAAAGGTTATAATTGCCGGAGCCGGTATGGCGGCAGCGCTCCCCGGAGTGATTGCGGCTATTACTCCGCTGCCTGTAATTGGTGTGCCTCTGTCGGCAACTCTCCACGGCACCGACGCGTTATATTCTATCGTGCAGATGCCCCCGGCTATTCCTGTTGCAACTGTAGGTATTGATGGAGCGATGAATGCTGCCGTACTTGCTGTACGTATTCTCTCTTTATCAGATGCAGCTCTCTCTACTCGCTATAAAGCCTGGACTTCCGAACTTAGCAATAAGATTGTGAAGGCTAACAAAGAGCTTAGCGAAGTAAAGTATGATTTTAAAACAAATTGATGATGAGCGTTTTTGACTATCATCGTAGAGAAACGTCAACCACCCTTGTCGGGGATGTTAAAATAGGAAGTGGATACCCTATCCGTCTGCAGTCGATGAATAACACATCGACAATGGACACTATGGCATCAGTAGAGCAGGTAGAACGTATTGCTGCTGCCGGTGCGGATATCGATCGCCTTACGGCGCAGGGTGTTCGCGAAGCCGCAAATATGGGCGAAATTCGCAGAATTTTGCGCGAACGCGGCTGTAATATTCCTTTGGTTGCCGATATCCATTTTAATCCGCGTGCAGCTGAAGAGGCTGCCCTTCATGTAGAGAAGGTGCGTATCAATCCCGGCAACTTTGTTGACCCCGGTCGCACATTTCGCAAATTAGAATATACCGATGCTGAGTATGCTCTCGAGTTAAAGAAGATTGAAGATAAGTTTGTGCCATTCTTGAATCTCTGCAAACAGCATCATACAGCTATTCGTATCGGCGTTAATCATGGCTCGCTGTCTGACCGAATTATGAGTCGCTATGGCGACACCCCTTCGGGAATGGTAGAGAGCGCTATGGAGTTTCTCCGCGTTGCCGTTGCTCAGAATTTTAATGATATTGTCATCTCTATCAAGGCCTCAAATACGGTGGTGATGGTAGAGACCGTTCGGCGTCTGGTAAAGGCTATGGATGCTGAGGGGATGAAGTTCCCGCTACATCTTGGTGTTACCGAAGCCGGTGATGGTGAAGATGGCCGTATTCGTTCGGCAGTTGGCATTGGCACACTGCTGGGCGAGGGGATAGGTGATACGATTCGTGTATCGTTGAGCGAAGCCCCTGAGGCTGAAGTGCCGGTAGCTCGTGAACTTGCCGATTATCTGACGGCTCGTAGTGAAGCGCCATCAGTGGTAGGGGAGTACGCCCCCGATTATAACCCGATTACTCCGACCCAGCGCCCGACAAAGGCTGTCGGCAATGTTGGCGGTGACAATGTGCCGGTTGTAGTAGGTTATGATGATGTTGACCTTTCGGGAGTAATCCGTATCGCTTCAACTCATCAGAATCCGGTAGCAGAAATATCTGCAGAGGTGCATCGCCTATGGCGCAATGGAGATCAGACTCCGGTAATTGCATCAATCAATTATGGGGATGCAACGCCTGAACAGACCGTCATCCGAGCTGCCGCAGATTTCGGCGCCTTGCTGCTCAACGGACTGATTGACGGCGTGGAATTTCAATCGTCAACAATGTCGCAAGAGGCGATTAACCGTCTGGCTCTCGGAATTCTGCAGGCTACACGTCGACGTATCACAAAGACAGAGTTTGTATCTTGTCCGGGATGCGGTCGCACCATGTTTGATTTGCAAGAAACTGTGGCTCGTGTAAAAGCAGCAACCGCGATGTATCCGGGGCTGAAAATTGCCGTTATGGGATGTATTGTTAATGGCCCGGGCGAGATGGCAGATGCCGATTATGGCTATGTCGGAGCCGGAGTGGGCAATGTCTCGCTCTACCGCGGCAAGACACTTGTTGAGAAAAATTTGCCATCTTCAGAAGCAGTCGATCGCTTAATTGCGTTAATGAAAGCAGATGGCCGAATTTAAGCGTTGAACCTTTTCGCTTAAGATTATTCTTTGTAATTTCAAGTTATTGGTCGAAATATATGGGTAGAAGTAAGGCCCCTGTGACTAAGATATTTGATTTGCCCTGCGGAATGAAACTTTTCTGCAGTCGTGCTCCGTTGGTATTGGAGTATTTTGGTGTAGCTGTAAATTCCGGAAGCCGAGATGAAGCTGACGGACTTTATGGCTTGGCCCATTTTGTTGAACACACAATTTTCAAAGGGACCGAACGACGCAGGGCTTGCCATATCATTAACCGCATGGAGTCGGTTGGTGGCGACCTGAATGCCTTTACTTCGAAGGAGGAGACGAATGTCTACTCCGTATTTCCGCGTGGCAACCTCTCCAGGGCTGTAGAACTTATAGCCGATTTGCTTGAAAACTCGCGTTTCCCGCAAAAGGAAATCGACAAGGAGAGGGAAGTGGTTCGCGACGAAATCGACAGCTATCTCGACACACCGTCGGAGGCTGTATATGACGATTTTGAAGATCTATTCTTTAGTGGTAGTCAGCTTGGCCATAATATCCTTGGCACTGATAAATCGCTTGATGGGTTTTCGCCTGAGGTTTGTCGCGAGTATCTCGTTCAGAATTTCTGTGGACCGAGAATGGTTGCCTACTATCTTGGGCCTGAGGCTCCGGAACGAGTATTTGCTAAGGTTAGTCGTGGTTTTGCAGGGTTGCGCCAAGAGGGCGCACCGCTGGTTCGCGTCTGTCCCGAACGTCAGCCCGCTTTTAATATTCGACGCGAAACAGACACACATCAGAGCCACACCGTGATTGGTGCTCATCTGCCCGGTATCGGTGCTCCGCAACGTCATGCTATCGCATTGGTTACCAATCTGCTTGGTGGACCAGGAATGAATTCACGCCTTAATGTCTCGCTTCGAGAACGTAGAGGCTTGGTCTATACTGTAGAGGCATCGACAACGATTTTCAGCGATTGCGGTATGTTTAATATTTACTACGGTTGTGATCCGTCTGACCGTGACCATTGTCTTGATCTAATATATCGCGAATTGGAGTCATTAAATGCCAATGCACTTTCTCAACGTGCGCTGATGGCAGCCAAGAAGCAATATATCGGTCAATTATTAGTGGCTTCAGAGGGGTTGGAGCAGACAATTCTGTCGGCCGGCCGCTCGCTATTGTTAACCGGAGAAGTTACAACTCGCAAGCAGGTTGAAGATGCGGTGGCTCGTATCACCCTTGACGATGTAGCAGAGGTGGCATCGATGTTACGTCCGGAGCTTTGTTCGGTATTATCTTTAGGATAATCGCAAAAACTTCCGATTTTTTGTTCCGAAAGTAGATTTGCCGTAACATTGCTATTGATTTAATAAAAGAGATTTTGTAATTTTACATTTGCATTGAACTATAGCTTATGAAGATAGGAAATGTCGACCTTGGGCAGAGGCCTGTGATGCTGGCTCCAATGGAGGATGTTACAGACCAGTCTTTCCGCCTGATTTGTAAAGAATTGGGTGCCGACATGACATATTCTGAGTTTGTATCGGCTGATGCGCTCATTCGCAATATTGCCGCCACTACTCGTAAATTGTTTATTCATGACGCCGAACGTCCGACGGCTATCCAAATTTATGGCCGAGAGGTAGAACCGATGGTTGAGGCTGCCAAGATGGTAGAACAAGCTCATCCCGATATCCTCGACATCAATTTTGGCTGTCCGGTAAAGAAGGTTGCCGGGAAAGGGGCCGGAGCGGGTATGTTGCGCGACATCCCAAAGATGTTGGAAATTACCCGTGAGGTTGTGAAGGCTGTGAATCTGCCTGTTACGGTAAAGACGCGCTTGGGTTGGGATCACGATTCGAAAATTATCGTGGAGCTTGCTGAGCAGTTGCAAGATTGCGGTATTCAGGCGCTGACGGTGCATGGTCGTACACGTTCACAGATGTATAACGGTGAAGCCGACTGGGAGATGATAGCCAAGGTGAAGGAAAATCCGCGCCTTAAGATCCCCGTAATAGGTAATGGCGACATAACAACGCCTGAGAAACTTGTCGAAGCTTTTAATCGTTATGGCGTCGATGGAGTAATGGTCGGTAGAGCTGCTATTGGTAATCCGTGGATATTCAACGATATGAAGCAAACGCTGCTGTATGGCGAAGTTCGTCGACAGTTGTCGTTGGCAGAAAAGTTTAATATCCTGCGTCGCCAGATTGATGAAAGCATTGATCGCATTGATGAATATCGAGGGATTCTGCATATCCGTCGTCATTTGGCTGTAAGTTCATTGTTTAAGGGGATTCCCTTCTTCCGCGAAACGCGCATCAAGATGTTGCGTGCGAACACCAAGCAGGAGCTGTTTGACATCATTGAAATGGTAGAGCAAAAGTTAGCCTCGGGAGGCGATTTCGCTGCGATGTCTGATTCTGCATCAGTCGACGGAAGTCAATCTGAGTAATTATTCATCTTTTAATAAGCCAATTCCGTGATAAAGCAATCATTTATTTCTCTGATTTGTGTGCTTGCAAGTGCAGTCGGAATGACCACTTTTGCAGCCGATTACAACCGTTACGAGTTGAATGTAGGGGATTTTAGTGTTCTCTCGGTTCAAGATAATGTAAATGTAATCTACAAGTGTAGCGAGGATTCGGCCGGTATAGCCGTTTACAACGCTACGCCTGAACTTGCCGATAGATTGCTTTTCGATTTCTCCAAAAAGGGTAAACTGATAGTTCAGACTCAGTTTCATGAGGATAATACCACTGATTTTGAAGTGCCCGAGGTTACCGTTTATTCAAAGTTTTTGACTCGTGTTCAAAATAGTGGCGATTCTACGGTTCGTGTAGTCACGGTGGCAGCATGCCCTAAGTTTGAGGCTACGGTTGTTGGTAATGGTAATATCGTCATTAAAGATATCCATGCCACTGAGTTTAGTGCTAATCTTAAGACCGGTCATGGTCAAATTAGTGTTGCCGGTGTCTGCGATAAGGCGGTTTACAACAATGTTGGTGTAGGCTCGATTTTAGCCGACAGAATGCAGGCTACTGATGCTTCGTGCCGATTTTTCGGCACCGGCACTATCGGCGTATGGGTTCCCGGTGTGCTAACTGTTAAGGGAATGTCGGGTAAACTTTATTATAAGGTAACTCCGGAGAAGATTCGCAACTATAGCATGGGGGTAAAACTGTATCCAATGGATGGATCGGATGATACCTCCTCAGAAACTACAGATAGCTCCGCCTCAGAATAATCTAGGCTTAACGACCGCATGACAGAACCAGGGCTGAAGACAAAAACGGCAAAATCGGTAAAGTGGAACGTTATTGATAAGGTTTCGCAGCAATTGCTATATGCTGTAACCGGCATCGTCCTGGCTCGTTTGCTGAGTCAAGAGGACTTTGGGTTGATTGGAGCGGTATTGGTGTTCCAAGCGTTTGCGTCGTTGTTTGTTGATAGTGGTTTCTCTTACGCTCTGATTCAGCGAAAGGCGCCAACACGTTTGGATTATTCAACGGTGTTATGGTTCAACCTTGGTGTGGCAACAGCGATATATCTTGTGCTGTTTTTCTGTGCACCGCTGATTGCCAGCTGTTTCCAGGGGGATGAGCGGCTTATTCCGTTGAGCCGAGTGATGTTCCTAAGCTTCATCTTGAACGCAACGGCTATCGTGCAGACTAACCGCTTGATGAAAAAGATGGAGGTTAAGATGGTGGCTGTCTCAAATGCTGTTGGCTTAGCAGTAGGAGCGGTAGTTGGCATTTGGTTGGCATTCGCCGGATATGGCGCATGGGCCATTGTATGGCAAACGTTGGCATTGAATGCAACGAAGAGCCTGGTGTTATGGCTAACATCCGGCTGGTATCCGTTGATGCGCTTTTCAATGTCGTCGTTGCGCTCCTTTTTCACCGTTGGTAGTGGCATGATGGCATCGTCGTTTTTGAATGTGCTCTTCCAAAATATCTACTCTTTCTTTATCGGTAATCGGGTTGGCTTAGCGTCATTAGGCTATTATACCCAGTCTGATAAATGGAGCAAGATGGGGATTAGTTCATTGTCGCAAGTGCTGACATCCTCATTTTTGCCGGCGTTGTCGGAGGTGCAGGATGATGCAGAACGCTTTGCGCGCGTAACGTCAAAAATGAATCGATTTACATCTTATCTGCTTTTTCCGGCCATGGGGTTCTTGATAGTGATGGCTACTCCGATTTTCCATTGCCTATTTGGCGAGAAATGGGACCCCTCAATAGTGTTATTTCAATTGCTATTGTTGCGCGGGGTGTTCACGGTGTTGACGTCGCTATATAACAACTATGTAATTGCGTTGGCACGTACGAAATTGGTGGTAGCGATGGAGGTGCTTCGCGATGGAGCCGCGCTCCTATTTTTGCTCGCCACGTTGCCATTTATTGCAATATCTCGCGGAGATGATGTTGTATATGGAATAAAATTACTACTTTTGGGACAGATTGTTGCATCGGCGATATGCTGGGCGGTAATGGTTATTAAAACCGCACCGGTTAGCGGACGTAGTGTAGGCTCATTTTTGGCTGATAGTGTGCCATATCTGATAGAGTCGGTGATGATAATGGCAGTAATCTGGGCAGAATCATTGGTGATTTCCAACTGTTGGGTGCTCCTTATCTGTCAGGGCGTTACAGCGTTAGCGCTGTATGTAGCAGTCAATGCCGTATTGAATTCGGCAATTCAGCGCGATGTGTTATCATTCCTTCGCGGTAAGAAAATTGATTGATTTATCTTTTATTTCCCGTAATTATGAAGAAGTTATGGTTGGCGGCTGTAACCGCAATATGCTCTATCCTGTTTGTCGCTGCAAGCGACTATCTAAAGTATGTCGAACTGGCTGATGAGGCTGTAGCTAAGCAAGATTGGAACCGCGCTGAGGAGCTTTTGCGCGAGGCGATGCAAAGCGAGCCCTCGAATCCGCAAAATGTAATGTTGCTGTCGAATGTCGGAATGTTCCAGTTCTACCGCGGCGAAGACTCGTTGGCATTACATACCTTATCCGAGGCGCGAGCTATAGCTCCAGCGTCAACCGTGATACTGAAGAATCGTGCTACGGTGTTGAATCATATGGGGCGCTTCGATGATGCGCTGATGGATTATGATAAGGTGATCGAGATGGACTCGGTTAACTACGATGCTTATTTTAACCGTGGTTATCTGCGTTTCGTAAAGGGGGATTCGATTGGCGCACGTGCGGATTTCGACATGCTACAGCAGCTCCGTCCTGATGATCCTAACACACTGCTAATCCTCGCTGTAACTTATAGCCAACAGGGCGATTATACGGAATCAATCTCTTGTTATAACCGACTGTTAGAGAAGGTACAGAAGGCTGAATATTATACCGGAAGAGCAATGGCACGATTGGCAAAGGGGGATTTGATGGAGGCCTCCGACGACATTGCTCGTGGCTTGGAATTGGATCCCACAGATGGAGAACTTTACTATTGTCGTGCCTATCTCCATATTCTCCAATATAGCGAAGATGAAGCGCGCAATGATGCCAAGCTTGCTGAACAGTATGGCGTAGACAAAGCGCGCTTAGACGAACTCTTCGTCAAGTAATTTGGTGCAGGCAATGGTGCGCTGCGGCATGCTTTGATGCCCATAATGATATTACTGACTACAACGGACGTAATATCCGCGACGTCATGTATTATATAATGGTTCTCCATGATGTAGAAGGTAGCAGATTTGAATATTAACAACTTTTACGCTGGTAGTGCCTGTTTTTTGCCCAACTGCCGTTTATCTTTGCGCCAAGTAAACTTCAAAACCTCTTTGAAGCGCGACTAATTGTCTAATCCATAAATAACTACAATTATGTTTTTTGTTTTAGTCCTTATCGTATTTGGCATGGTAACTATTGGAAACATGACAAACTCTCGCCGCCATTAAAATGGCAGTGTCCACATAAATTTTTTAAATGTTATGATATAGGCAGTTACAGCAACCGCTCTACAAATAACCACCATTTATTTGTATATCTTACCGCCTTATTAAAAAATTTATGTTAACTTTGTGGCTACAGTAGCCTCTGACTCGGTGCTTCAAGAAGTGAAATGCTAACATTGCCGGAGGCGAAATGTTTATCATTACATTAAAACCAATCATACCTGAATGACTAAAGAATCTATCCTTGATATAGCACATTCCATCCG
>CAZKYD010000010.1:0-31925 GCA_964556875.1 uncultured Alistipes sp. | reverse complement strand
CGAGGACCTTGCGGCCATCAGCGGTCGACATTCTTTCACGGAAACCGTGCTTGTTAACTCTTTTGCGGTTTGAGGGCTGGTAAGTTCTTTTCATAACGTTATGTTGTTTTTATTGTTTGCGCAATTCGAGGTGCAAAGTTAGGAATTTCCAACGAATTAAACAAATTTTGGCACTCATTTTTTATCCTTGTTCTCCAATTTGCTTATCTCCTGAGTAAGGCGAGAAGCCTCTTCATAAGCCTCATCCTCAATAGCTTTAGCCAATGCTGCCTTCAGGGTCTCAATGTGAGATTTCTCATTTTTCTTAGGCCCTTCAGCCGTATATATTTCAGTGTCAGAATCGTCGGAAGGGGATGGGTTAACAGGTTCCATCGCAAAACCGGTATCACGAATAATTTGTTTTGTAGTATAAATCGGGACACCGGTGCGCATAGCAATCGCAATAGCGTCAGACGTGCGCGCATCTAACTGCACCTCTTTCCCACTATGATCAATAAATGTGAGCTCTGATGAAAATATACCATCTTCAAACTTGTAGATAAATACATCTATAAGCTGAAGTCCATAAGCGTGCATCAGCGACACAAAGAGATCATGAGTCATCGGACGAGGCGGTATTATGCCTTCCAATTTAATCGCAATAGACTGAGCCTCCATACCACCAACAACAACCGGCAGACGCATCGGTCCATTCGCTTCAGCTAAGATCAGAGCATACGCTCCTGATTGGATTTGGCTGTAGCTAATACCCAAAACCTTCAGTTCAACTCTCCGGCCATTATCATCCTCTGAGTTGAATGGAGGGATATTAAAGGTGTTGTCTTCGTTCATTTGACCCTTTGCACGTTTATAATTTAATATATAACGAAAAACTTAGCGTTTTATTGAATATTAAGGGTAATGATTCCTGAGCCATAGCAGATTTTGGCATCTTTGTCGTAAATTACGCCAAACTGACCGGGAGCGATTCCTTGTACTGGTTTCGCGGTCTCTACTACATATTCATCTAAACCTCCATTAGCACCCGGCATACGAGTAATTGTTGCATCGAAGAATTCAGGAGAATGACGATTCTTAAACGCTATCCTGCGATGTTCACAAGCTTCTCCTTCCCATGGATTTTTGGTAATAAAATGCGGCTCGGTAAGCAGAATTGTTTTACCATATTGCTTCTCTGTATCATACCCACGAGAAACATATATTGCATTATCGCGAATGTTCTTTTTCACAACATACCACGGACCGCCACTTAGGCCAAGACCTTTGCGTTGTCCAATTGTATGAAACCAATAACCGTGATGTTCTCCGATTTTCTTGCCCGTCTCAATTTCAATGATAGGGCCTTTCTTTTCACCAAGGTGGCGACGAAGAAAATCATTATAGTTAATCTTCCCAAGGAAACAAATTCCCTGAGAGTCCTTTCTATATGCATTCGGTAATCGTTGACTCACCGCAATCTGACGCACTTCCGACTTTGGCAAATTACCAATCGGGAATGTCAGATGCTTGAGCTGGTCATACGTAATTTGCGCAAGGAAATCGGTCTGATCCTTAACCGGATCGACGGCTGTTGCAAGATATTTCAGACCATCATCGCCAATAAGAGTAGAGGCATAATGACCGGTTGCAGTAATATCAAATTCATGCCCCCAACGTTCTTCAAAATATCCGAATTTAATCATTCGATTACACATCATATCCGGATTTGGAGTTAATCCTGCTTTCACCGTACGAAGAGCATACTCCATAACATTTTCCCAGTATTCTTCATGAAGAGAAACCTGTTCCAATGGCAGGTTATAGCGTCGAGCAATAGCTTGACACATTTCAATATCTTCTTCAGCAGAGCAATCGCCTTCATCATTATCAAGGCCGATACGTATATAGAAGAGGGTAACGTCATGTCCGGCTTCCACAAGCTTATGTACAGCGACCGCCGAATCGACACCTCCTGAGATTAATGCAGCAATTCTCATAAGTATTTAGAATAAAATATGACAACACAGAATTACTCTATGTACACCAATTTTGATACAAAATTAAGAAAACGGACTCGCTTTCGCAAATCCGTTTTCAAAAAGTTGATTATATTTTAATGTTATCGAACAGAAACTTTAGTAGTATTTCCATCAACATTCACAACATAGAGTCCGGCAGGAACATTCAATGACGACAATTGACGGCCTTGGAGATCATAAACATGAACACTATTGTATTCACCATTAATTTCAATACAACCATTTCCGCCCGTAACCATAACTTTATTGGCATTTAAGTCATCAGATACACCTTCCACTTCGGTAACATCCGCATTAGCATATACAGCAAAGCAATGAGGCGGTATGGAGATTGAAGCCATCGAATTGTTCACAGTAATTGTAGGCTCAAATCCATAGGCAGCTGTTATCAACTGGTTGCTGGAATTAGAGATATATTGAACCGGGACATTCAGCGTTACATTCGATCCGGATACATTCGGATTGAACACTGCTATTACTTCTTTTGTGCCATTTACCAAACGGATATAGCGAGCAGAGGTCAACGAAGCTGTGAAACCGCTATTAGAGTAAGATGCTGTGCCATCGAATAGCTCCGAGTTGTTTTTACGCAACCAGCAGAGCTGTTTATAGTTCTCATACAAAGCAGCACGTGCTTCGTTATTAAAATCATCCCATTTCGGAGCTATCGCACGCAGCTTTTCAGTATCAGAACCCTGCATATCATCAGCAGCTACTTCGCCAAATTCCCAAATCATTTTAGCTCCAGGAGAAACAAGCATTTGAGCAGCTACCGAACCGAGGCGCTGAATAGCAGTTTTTTTAGGAGTGGTAGATGAATACTTAACCGAATAGTCGCCATATTGCTTAATCTTGTAAGCGATACGCATTTCATCATGACTTTCTGCATAATCAACAGTACCACCTACAGTTTTGCCCATATTTGATGCATAGAAATTCTTAGTTGCATCAGAGCTGTCAGCCGTGCCTTGGGCATATTGTCCTGCGCCGTAATTAACATTATTCCAACCCATCTCTCCATTCTTGGCATTCTCATTTTCTTCATTATTAACGCCAAGGAGCTCGTTAATATGGATAGCATTAGGATTAATCGACACGATTACGTCGTTAAGACGCTTCATGCGATCTACACGAGACTTATTGTAGGAATCTGTGCCCGAACCATAAGAGCTATTATCACCTAGACCCTTAACGAGGTCAAAGCGGAACCCATCAACCTTATAAGCCTCCATCCAATAACGAATAACATCTTTCCAATGCTGTTCAACCAAAGCATAATCTTGGTTAAAGTCGTTCAGAACGCTATAATCATGAGGCGCGGTAGCATTGTAGAATGGATTTGAACCACTTGAATACATTTGATACCAAGGATGCAAACCATCTGACTGATTAAAGACGATATCAAGAACTACAGCAATACCATGGCGATGACATTCAGCGATAAAGTTCTTCATATCAGTCGGCGAACCGTAAACTTTATCAAGAGCCATATAGCCATTAGTATTGTAGCCCCAAGAAGAATTGCCGTTAAATTCCATAACCGGCATAATTTCAACAACGTTTACGCCAAGATCTGCAAGGTACTGAATCTTAGGTTGTGCGGTACGGAATGTCCCATAATGTTTACCATTTGAATCCGAACCATCACCGGTAAAGTCGCGAAGAAGAATTTCATAGACTGTCATCGATGTATGATTAGGAATTTGGAAATTCGTTGTCGCGTCATCCCATTTATAGTCGTCAATATCGCCACGATATACGGCCAACATAGTATCATCCATAATATCATAAGGATATTCAGGCATTGTTTCTCCCCATATACCGGAGGGCATCCATTTATCACTATTGGGATCGAGCATCAGCTTCGCATAGGGATCAGCTACTTTAATAGTACCATCAACAAGATAGTAATAGGGATAATACTCATCATTGTTCAGCCCGGAGATTTTTGTCCAGAAGTATCGATAACCATCATAGTCTTGATACTTCATAACATTCTTATTAAGTGTTTGATAGTTATCCCACGATGGCACAATGATCACACTCTTTTTATTAGGAGCAGCAATACAGAAAATTACAGAGCCATCAGCCTGCTTCACTGCACCCATTTGAGGAACACCGCCAGGATAGTTCTCTTGAGAAGAGGCAGTTGGATATGCAACAGTTACAGTTTCAGTCAGAGTTTCGCTCCCATTAGATGCTGTAGCAACAACTTCATAGAATTTTCCTTCAGTTGAGAAATTATATGACTTTGAGATGGAAGTAGAGTTTGATGCTTGCTCAATCACTTGGCCATCAACCTTGATTGAAAGTGTTGATGATTGTGTGGCAGACAAACTAAAAGTAATTGTTGTCGGACCGCTGATCACCAGATTGTCAACATTGTAGCTAAAATTCATAGCATAGCCTTCGTCTGCAACATCCAGAAAATAATCCTTAGTTTGAGAAGAACCGTTAGCCGTACGAGCTATAACTGCAATTTTTGATACCACTTCACCTGTCGCAATTCCGAAATAGGTGTTAATATCACCAATGGACAGCTCCCATAAGCCATCAGAATTTTTGACAAAACGATTTGCTTCTGTATTTTCCGACCATCCGGTTTTCACATGGCTCCATGACGAAGAGCCTTGTAATACTACACCAATGTGTGCATACAGTTCCGAAGCCGAAATCAATCCGGCTACACCGCTTTCTTGAGCATTAAAGATAATTTTAACGTTTTGGCTCGACTGTTGCAGAGGAACCGCTGAGGTTGTAAACACCTCGGCTTTTACCCCCGAAAGAGTAAGGCACAACATTGCTATTATTAGCAAAAGATGTTTTTTCATGGGGAATGAATGTAAAATATAAATGTTTATAGTTTGGAATAATTAGAATCGAGTTCTCAGATAAGTATTATGCTTCGATTGGCTTGAGTAAGTACATAATCTTACAAATACAAAGGTAATCAAATCTCTCGACATGCCAAAATAATACATGCAATAGTGTCATAAAAATCGGTTCAAACATCTATATCCACGCGATATAGATATCTGAACCGATTTATCTTGATAGTCAGATTACTCTGATCTTATATACAATTAGAGTTGATGCTGCGGACGCAAAAGGTCATTAACGGTCTTAACAGGATTGAAGGTAGCAATAGGAACCTCAACAAAAGCGGTATTCCAATCGCTCATCGCACCATTCCAAAGGCCCGGCAATTCCAATGCCTTTAAGCTACGGCCATGGAGCGATTTCGACGAGATGAAGCCGGTTTCAGGATCTACGTGTGAAGGTAGATCATACTTTTTACCGTCAACATCTTTAATATAGCAGACTAGATCTACCGGATTAAAGTGGGTTGCCTTCGACATCATTTCTTTATTCTCAGGCTTCGAGAGATCGATCTGGGAGCTTTCGAGAATCTGCAGTGAGCGCGAGCCATCGGCATTATAGGTGATATATGGACCACCACCGGGTTCACCTTCATTGCGAACCATACCGCAGACGCGCATTGGACGATCAAGTTTCTTATATAGATAGTCGGCAAGCGCCGCTCCCTTAAGGCTGTTAAGTTCCGGGGCTTCGAAGCTAAAGCTTGAGCGAAGGAATGAAACGACGTCAGCCAACTGAGCATCTGTAAAGTTGCCCGACTTAATCAGGTTCATGTATGCGGCCGCTTGTGAGTGCAGTTCAATCAGATAACCGGCAATAACGCGTTTGTAGCGCAAGGTTGCTTCGCGGCGAGAGTCCGGCACTACATTGTCGATATTCTTGATGAATACGACCGTAGCATCCAATTCATTGAGGTTTTGGATTAACGCGCCATGGCCTCCGGGGCGGAACACGATTTGTCCATCTTCGCGGAACAGAGTATTATCTTCGTTAACGGCAACAGTATCGGTCGATGCTTTCTGTTCAGACATTGACACATTAATCTTCACACCCATACGGCTTTCAATTGCCGGAACGGCTTCCGTGAGTTTAGCCTCAAATGCAGCGCGGTGGGAAGGAGAAACAGTAAGATGTAGATTAACCGTGCCATTAGCTTGGCGTGCAGATTGAGCACCTTCAACAAGTTGCTCTTCTACCGGAGTACGAGTACCGGTCTCGGAGTTATGAAATGTCAGGAGGCCCTTGGGCAAGTTGCCATAATTCAGTCCGTCTTCACCAATAATACCACGAATAACATCTTTCTGACGACCTGCGGCAAGAAGTTCATCTACACCTTTATTCAGATTCGCACGTAGCTTCGCATCCAGTTGATTAAAGAATGCTACTTGATGAATGTTTTTAAGTAGTTTATCAACATCTGAACCTTCAGGGGCTGTCTCGCGATCTCCGTCAACAAAACCAAACAGAGACTTGAACATTCTGGATGCTGCACCTGATGCCGGGACAAATTTGCAAACATCGCCACCGTTCTTTAGATATTCATCCCATGATTTCATGGCCTTATCTTCTGCTGCAGGAGACAAGATTGTAATACCCTCATACGGACGAGCTGAATCATAGATTTTCAGAAATGGAAATCCGGTTTTGAAGCGTTCTACTTGATCAAGTAGTTGTTGCTGAGACACTCCTCGGTGCTCCAACATAGTTTTGTCTTCGTTTGACAACATGACAATGATGGTATTTTAGATTGGTTTGTATTTATGCAAATAGTTGCTTTTGTACAAAGTTACAACTTTTTTTGCGCAAAATAAAAACCCTTTGAAAATAAACTTATACAGAAATAGTATAAGCCTTATTTTCAAAGGGTAATTATTGGATGCAATATTTTTACTTAGCTTCCCATCCAAGGGCGCTTGCGCCAAGAACGGCAGCATCTGCTTCTTTGAGTTCGGAAAGCAGAATCTTCACTTTGCCCTTCCAGATAGGCATCATATTTTTCTCCATTGATTCGCGGAGAGGCTTCATCAACAGTTCACCGCTCTTAGCAAGACCGCCAAAGAGGATGAAAGCTTCAGGTGCTGAGAACACTGTAAAATCAGCAAGAGCTGCACCAAGAATATCACCTGTAAACTCAAACACATCCTTAGCCAGCTTATCGCCTGCGATAGCTGCATCGTAAACGTCTTTAGATGTGATTTCATCTGTAGGCATGTTGCGAAGCAGTGAGGGCTCATTAGCACGTGCTTCAAGGAATTCGCGGGCAGAACGAGCAACACCGGTAGCAGAGCAGTATGTCTCTAAGCAACCAGTACGTCCGCATCCGCAAAGACGGCCATTGTTACGTTTAACGGTGATATGACCGAGCTCACCGGCGAAACCATCATGGCCATAAACAAGCTGACCATTGATAACAATACCAGAGCCAACGCCGGTGCCGAGAGTAATCATGATGAAATCCTTACGACCACGAGCTGCGCCATAGGTCATTTCACCGATAGCAGCTGCATTGGCGTCGTTGGTAATCGAAACGGGGACACCGAATTTTTCGCTTACAAGCTGAGCCAAGGGTATAGGAGTAGGCCAGGGGAGGTTTACACCGCTTTCAATTGTACCGGTATAATAGTTAGCATTAGGAGCGCCGATACCGATACCGTGAACCTTATCAACAGCATCATTAGCCTCGAGAAGTTTTGTAAGCTCAACGTGAAGTTCATCGAGATATGCCTCGATAGTATTGTGCTTTCTGGTTTTGATTGAAGAACTTGCGAGGACAACGCCACGCGCATCAACAATACCGAAGACGGTGTTAGTTCCGCCTATGTCGATTCCGACAACGTAAGGTTTGCTCATTGTTTTTAGATATGGTAAGATTTTCTGTTAAAACTAAGATAGCATCTTGAGAGATGTAAACGGATGCTTTTGCAAAGGTAAACAAATTATCGTGTAATAACAATGAAACCGACCAAAAATCTTGGCCGGTTTCAAAGCTTTATATTTATTTTATATTCTATAATTCTTACTCAGAGATGTTTATCTAAGGCGAATCGAAAAATTATTTTAGCCTTGTACGATATTGGGCTTTTCAAGTCCGTAACCCTTCTTAGCATCCAGCACCTTCAGATAGACAGCAATCAGAAGTGCTAACACTCCGAAGCCGGCGAAGATAACCATCGGGATAGTATAATCGTAGGGGATAAAGACATCGGGATTTTCAATACCTGCAGCATGGAGCTGTTCGATTTGCTCTTTCGCAGCAATTACGGCAGGGTTAGTAGCATTGACGCTATCCAATACTGAGCCAATCAGCAGGGGCACGAGGCAAAGGCCAATATTCTGTACCCAAAAGATAAGGCAGTAAGCGCTACCAAGCACCTTCTCATCGATAATCTTAGGAACGCTGGGCCATAAGGCTGCAGGCACAAGTGCAAATGAAATACCCAGCACTACGATAGTGGCATAAGCGAGAACTTCGCTGTGGGTTGCAGGAAGAACAAATGCAAAAATCAAGTGACAGCAAATCAAGAGCACGGCACCACAGATAAGCATTGTAGCACCCTTACCGCGACGATCCAAGAAATTACCAAGGAAGATAGTTACTACAGCTGCACCAACAGGGAACCAACGGAAAATATTAGACGCCTGCTGAGCTGAAATACCTTCAAGGTTACATTGCAGCATTTCTGCGCCATAAGCTTGGAAGGGGAAAATAGCAGAATAATAAAGCACACAGAGAAGTGCTACAACCCAGAACACCTGGCTGCCAAAAATTTTGGCGATATCGGCAACTTTGAATTCCTCATCACTTTCGCCCTCTTCCTTAGCAGCGCCAAGTTGCTTGTCAAACTTAGTATCCAACAGACAGAATACGCAGAAACAGATAAGACCGATCAGCAACAGCACAGTGCAGAATGCCACAGGAGCAACTACAGTGCCCAGTTTGGTCGCAATCCAGGGAGAAATTGAGAAGATTGCAAACACACCGATACGAGCGATTGCCATTTCAAGGCCCATTGCGAGAGCCATTTCTTTACCTTTGAACCATTTTGCAATAGCCTTAGATACGGTAGTTCCGGCCATTTCGCAACCGCAACCGAAAATCATAAAGCCAAGTGATGCCATCTTTGCGCTGGCAGGAAGAGCAACCCACCATGAGTTCATCCAGCTCTCGAGAGCAGAACCAGCGAACCAATCACTGATACCGTAAAGTTTGATAGCAGCACCAATTACCATCAGTGAAGCTGACAGCACACCAGTGAAACGAATACCGGTCTTATCCAGAATAAATCCGGCAATAATCAGAAAGCCGCATACATTTAAGATATACTCACCGGCGCGGTAAGTTCCATAAGCCGTAGATGACCAGCCGAGTTCCGACTGCAACATACTTTTTACCGGGCCTAACACATCGACAAACATGTAGCCGAAGAACATCATCAAGGCAATCAAGATCAGCGCAGTCCAACGTGCCCATGCTTTATCATTGAGCAGCTGTCGAGCGGCCTGAATTGTGCCATTTGAAGTGGGGTTTGACATAAGCTAATATTATGAAATTGGTTTATAAATTCTTACTTTAATCGCAAATTTCGCAAATATGTTGCAAAAGTAGCAAAAATCCACCAAACTTCGGCCTTCCACAAACAAAAATCACATAATTCTACCTCCACGTAATCAATTCGATTTATCTTTACTCCATTTCCATAGCAACCTCACCCAACAACTACCGCTGAGATGAAATCAACAAGAAAGGTATATAACATAAAATTAGGGAAGAGGAATGAAACTATTGGGATGAGAAATGCGTCAAATAGAGAAAAGAATAGATTATGATAACTAAAGCAATTAAAAATGGGCATGCAATGCGAACCGAATCAACCTGAAAATCTGCTTGAAGTAGACTTTGAGCAAATGGTCAACCTGCATGATGGATTAATTCGTAAAGTGTGCTTTTTCTACGCATCAGACTTAGAGGATTTCAATGATTTGCGCCAGGAGGCCTTAGTCAACTTATGGCGCGGATTTCCAAAATTTCGAGGTGATGCCAAAATTACTACGTGGATTTATCGAGTATGTTTAAATAGCTGTGTGTCTTACTTCCGAAAGCAAAAGCAAAACAAGAACACAGTATCAATAGAAAATGCCACTCAACTTATTGCCGATACTGACGAGAAAGCGGAAATGCTTCGAGAGATGTACAAACTGATTAACAGCTTAAATCCGTCAGATAAAGCATTAATAATGCTTTGGCTGGATCAATATTCGTATGAAGAAATCGCCCAGATTTTAGGGCAGCCTCGAAATACGATAGCAACTCGACTACATCGAATCAAAGAACGCTTGGTTACTATGGATCGGGATTAATGAACTTCTCCAAGCAAACTAAACCAATGTCGCATCATAAACTTTATTGAACATGAACATCGATGACCTAAAAAATAACTGGCACTCGTTAAATACGATATCTTCCAACAAGCATGATCCAATGGTTAAAGAGGTAGTCTCCGGCAAAATCTCATCTGCGAGGGAACGTCTGTTGAAGCAATATAGAACGTTCTCCATAATCGCACCCATTTTGTGTATTGCTCAATTCGGTTTGACCCATCTATTTCCCTTATACATTATTATATATTCGATAATATATTTTGCCATTGCCGGAATGAGGGATTATTACTTGTATAAAGGCATCAAAACTTTGGATTTATCGACCGAAGGTGTTACTCAGATTGCGACCAAGGCTAAATTCTATCGCCGGCGTCACCATCAATGCCAATTGATTCTTCTGCCGATGGCGGTAATCTTGATCTGTTTATACTTTAGCTATGCTACAGGATGGCAACAAATTGGTATTGTTGTTGGCATCATCATCGGCACGGCGCTTGGATTGCCTACCTATTTGAGAATAATGCGTGATTACAAACAGCTATCCAATAAAGAATCATCCGCAGCGGTTTCAAACCATATATGACTTTAGGATATACATCAAAACCACAAGAGGTTGGGACCGAGATGCGGTTCCAACCTCTTGTGGTTTTATCGAGTAAATCGCAATAGAGATAGATTACATCGATTTTATGCGTTCGAGATTTGCTTCGTCGCCAAGCTTATAATAGATTGAACGGAGAAGAGTTAAGCAGTCGGAAAGGCTTTCGTTAATCTGATAAGCTTTTTCGAGATAGCCGGCAGCTTCGCGGTAGATGGGGAAGGTCTTTTCCTGGCAGAACTTTTCATAATCAGCCTGAGAAACATTAGCACCTTCGTTCTGGTCAATAGCATCTGCATCCTGACAGAGCTTATAAGCATACTGGAACAATGCGCCTGAGTTTTCAGGATCCAGGTCAATAGCTTTCTTATAGAGAGCCTTCGACTCTTCAGCCTTGCCCTGCTGATCTGCAATAATACCCTTCAAGAAGTAGATCTGACCATTGTAGGGATCATTTGCAATGAACGGTTCGAGCAGTTCAGAAGCCTTGTCATATTCTTTCTGATCGAGGTAGTAGTTGATCATTGTGCCAAGGTAGCTATTTTCAGGATAAACAGCATAAGCTGTCTGAGCGATTTCAGCTGCACGAGCAAGATCCTTCATCTGTGTAGCAGATGTGATAGCATAATCGTATGCCTCTTTCTTATCGTATCCAAGATTGATAGCATCCAAGAAGCTTTCGAGCGCGGGAGCGGGTTCATCTGCTAAAGAGTATGCACAACCGGTGTAAAACTTATAGAGACCTACGATGGTGTCGGGCTGAGTCTTTAGACCGGCCTTTAGCAGATCCTTGTTTTTAGGAAGAGCGAAGAACAGTTCCCAAGCTTCAGCGGCCTTCTTATAGTCGCGAGCATCATTGTAGAACCACATACCTGCCTGTAGAGTAAGGTCGTAGTTGTTAACCATCTGTTCGATGATCTTCTTAGATAAATTGGTTTTAACCTTACCCTTGGCATCAACAACAGAGTCGAGAGGGAGCGCCTTTTGGAGATAGCTGTAACCATCAAGCACATACTGAGCTGCTTGAGGGGCATTCATTTCTCCGGTAACGCGCTGCATAGCGTTAGCATGGTTTACAAACTCAAATGCACCCTTTCCGGCAACAAACCAGGTTTTAGCCTGGGTGGCGGATTCAGAGTCTGTGAAAGCGGGCTTAAGTGTTTCAATTGCTTTAGGGTAGCTTGAAACATCAGATTTGAGCTGCTGCTCTACATCTTTCACAACCTGCATTTGGGCCGACATCGAACCCACTGCAAGAAAGGCGAAGCCTAAGATGCTGATTTTTTTCATGATGAAATTATTTATATGATATGTAAGGTAATTAATTCAATTACACATTATGTTTATTCTTCAGAATCATCAGAAGTGGTTTCTTCTGATGATTCGTCATCGATCACTTCGTCATCGGTATCCTCAACAGTGTCGTCAATCGGAGCATCGAGAACTTCGGGATTTTCGATTGCTTCAACGGCTTCTTCTTCAGGATCGGTGTCAACACAACATACAGAAGCGATTTCGTCGCCACGTTTGTCGAGATTAATGATACGAACGCCTTGAGTAGCACGACCCATTACTCGAATATCCGCCATGCGAATACGCAAGGTGATACCAGAACGGTTGATGATCATCAGGTCGTTATCATCAGTTACACTCTTGATAGCAACCAGCGCACCGGTCTTTTCGGTAACGTTCATCGTCTTGACGCCCTTACCACCACGGTTGGTGATACGATATCCGTCAATGTCAGAGCGCTTGCCATAACCATTCTCCGAAACAACCATTACAGTATGGTTGTCGTCTGGCGACATGCAGATCATACCGATAACTTCGTCGTTACCTCCATCAAGTTTCATACCGCGTACACCGGCTGCAACACGGCCCATGGTACGAACTGTTGACTCATTGAAGCGGATAGCGCGACCATTGCGGTTGGCCATCAAGATTTCGCAGTTACCATCGGTAAGTTCTACGCCGATCAGTTTATCTTCATCACGAAGGACAATAGCCTTCTTACCCTTGATGTTGATGCGAGCATATTCTGAAAGCGAGGTCTTCTTAATCTGACCAAGACGAGTTGCGAATACCAAGTTGTGAGATGCTGTGAATTCTGCATCGTCAAGATTCTTAATCTTGATAAATGCATTTACAGTATCGCCTGACTCAATGTTAAGAAGGTTCTGAATTGCGCGGCCCTTTGTATTCTTAGCGCCTTCAGGCAGTTCATATACCTTCATCTTGTATACCATACCCTTCTGAGTGAAGAACAATATATTATTGTGCATGGAAGCAGGGTAGATGTACTCGATAAAGTCTTCTTCGCGAGTGTTAGATCCACGTGAACCTACGCCACCACGATTCTGAGCACGGAATTCAGATAGGGGAGTACGCTTAATGTAGCCCATATGAGAGATTGTGATAATCATCTCTTCATCGGCATAGAAGTCTTCAGCATTGAAATCGCCTGCAGCATATTCGATCTTGGTGCGACGTTCGTTACCGTAACGTTCACGAATATCAATCAGCTCATCTTTGATAACCTGACGACAAACATTGTCATCGTTAAGGATCTCTTCGAGGTGAGCGATAAGTTTTTCCAATTCTTCATACTGAGCGTGAAGCTTATCTTGTTCCAACCCTGTCAACTGACGCAAACGCATATCTACGATTGCTTGAGTCTGCAGATCGGTAAGGCCGAAGCGTTCGCTCAAGGTTTGACGAGCAGCATCAGTTGTCTCAGCATGACGGATAATCTTGATTACTTCGTCGATATTATCGCATGCGATAATCAAGCCTTCCAAGATATGAGCACGTTCCTGAGCTTTCTTGAGTTCAAACTGTGTGCGGCGGATTACAACGTCATGACGATGTTCTACAAATGCGCCAACAATCTCCTTTAAGTTAAGCACACGTGGACGGCCATTAACGAGAGCCACATTATTAACAGAGAACGTTGACTGCATCGGCGTCATCTTATACAGCTTGTTCAGGACAACATTTGCATTGGCATCCTGACGAAGCTTGATCACGATACGCATACCCTTATAATCACTTTCGTCATTAAGGTCCGCGATACCTTCAAGTTTCTTCTCGTTAACGAGTTCAGCTATATATTTAATGAGCTCAGCTTTGTTGACTCCGTAAGGAATTTCATGAACTACAATTACTTCATGATCCTTTTCCTGTTCAATGTCAGCATTCGCACGAATGATAACACGGCCTCGACCGGTTTCATACGCTTCTTTCACGCCATTGATACCAAAGATTGTACCACCGGTGGGGAAGTCAGGCGCGGGAATTACCTTCATGAGTTCCGGAATTGTAATATCCGGATTCTCCAGGTAGGCTATCGATGCGTTAATGGATTCGGTAAGGTTGTGGGTAGGCATATTGGTTGCCATACCTACTGCAATACCGGAAGCTCCATTGACAAGTAGATTCGGGATACGAGTAGGTAGAACTACCGGTTCCTTACGAGCGTTATCGTATGTGGGTTGGAAGTCAACAGTGTCGCTATCGATATCGCGAAGCATTTCTTCGCCAATCTTCTGAAGGCGGACCTCAGTGTAACGCATAGCAGCAGGGCCATCACCGTCGATAGAGCCAAAGTTGCCATGACCATCAACCAAACATTCACGCATCGCCCACCACTGAGCCATACGGACAATTGTACCGTAGATTGATGAGTCTCCATGGGGGTGATACTTACCCATAACTTCACCAACAGCGTTGGCTGCCTTCTTATGGGCTTTGTCAGAAGTGTTGCCCATCACATTCATACCAAATAGCACGCGGCGATGGACGGGCTTCAAACCGTCGCGCACATCGGGAAGGGCACGCGAAACGATGACCGACATCGAATAATCGATGTATGCCGATCTCATTTCGTTTTCGATATTAATCTTAATAATGCGATCTTCGTCGAGCATAATATTTTAAAGCTGTAGAAATAAGCAGTTTAATTTTGAAGAGAGCGCCGGAGGGAGATTCTTACGTTATAGATGCTATTATGAAATAACTTACAAAGATAGTTATTTTTCCCGAAAGAAGTGTTATATTTGCATCAGAAATCTATCTCAATAATCAATATACTTTTGATTTAATTATTTTTAAGTGTATAGATCACTGATAGACGTGCGATTTGGCACACTCTTTGCACATTGCAATGAAAGACATTCTCAAATTGTATCCATTTTATAAGAAAGGAGATAAATGGACATTAATTTCACAAATCAATTGAAAAATATTTTGGAACTCAGCCGAAAGGAAGCTGTGCGCCATAATAACAATATAATCAATCCTGAACATCTGTTCTTGGCATTGCTGAGCGATACGGGATCTGCGGAATTTTCTATGTTAGAGAAAATCTCGCGAAATGTTTCTGTATACCAACTTCGCCAACAACTGGACGACTCGCTATTTGATGCATCTGCCAATCATTTAGGTGGAGATGTAAATGTGAGCGACCTTAGCAATAGATTGATTAAACTTTCCGTTTTGGAAGCTCGAATGCTAAAGAGTGAGACTGTCGATTCCGTTCACTTATTGCTCGCACTGCTCCATAATCCGGAAGTGCAACGCATGAGTTTTATTACACCATTCCGTCAAGCCGGGATTGATTATCCATCACTGTTAGCTTTGCTTCAAAACAAAGCTGACACACCTCGAGCAGGAGCCGGTTTTACCGACGACGAAGAGGATGAAGACGAAGAAGCCGCCAACCAGCAATCATCGCAGAAGCGGCAATCGGAAGAGCGTGCAGCCAGAAACACAACCAAACCCAAAGGCGGGAACGACACTCCGACCTTGGATAAATTTGGCAACGATATGACTCGCGCGGCTGAAGATGGGCGCTTAGACCCCGTTGTTGGTCGTGAAGTTGAGATCGAACGTTTAGCTCAGATTCTCAGCCGTCGCAAGAAGAACAACCCGGTTCTCATTGGTGAACCAGGCGTCGGAAAATCGGCCATTGTTGAAGGTTTAGCCCTACGAATTGTGCAGCGAAAGGTTTCTCGAATTCTATTCGACAAGCGTGTTATATCCTTGGATATGGCATCATTAGTTGCCGGGACAAAATATCGCGGCCAATTCGAGGAACGCGTTAAAGCAATCCTCAATGAGCTCACAAAAAATCCGAATGTAATTCTGTTTATTGATGAGCTCCACACAATTGTCGGGGCAGGCAATGCGGCCGGGCAGATGGATGCTGCCAACCTGCTGAAGCCAGCTTTGGCACGAGGCGAAATCCAATGCATTGGTGCGACTACCCTTGATGAATATCGCAAGAATATCGAGAAGGATGGCGCTCTTGAGCGTCGTTTCCAAAAGGTCATGGTAGAACCGACAACCCCGGAAGAAACTCTTAAAATTCTGCACAACATCAAGGACAAGTACGAACAGCATCATAACGTTCTTTATACAGAAGATGCACTAAAAGCATGTGTCTCTTTAACAGAACGTTATATCTCAGATCGAAATTTCCCTGACAAAGCGATTGATGCCCTCGACGAAGCCGGATCACGAGCTCATATCACAAACATTGTTGTCCCGGAAGAGATTGAGCAATTGGAGCACGACATAATTGAAGCCGGGGCCTCAAAATTGGCAGCTGCACAATCTCAAAACTTCGAAAAGGCAGCCTCATTCCGCGATAAAGAACAGACTCTAAAACAACAGCTTGTAGAAGCAAATAAGCGTTGGGAACAGCAACTGGAAGCCGACAAAGTAACAGTCGACGAAGATCGAGTTGCTGAAGTGGTCGCCATGATGACAGGTGTGCCCGTGCAGCGTATCGCTCAAGCCGAAGGCTCTCGTTTGCGCGAAATGGCACCGAAACTAAAGACGGAAATCATCGGGCAAGACGCCGCTATCGACAAGGTCGTAAAAGCCATTCAGCGCAATCGCATCGGTCTTAAAGACCCCAACAAACCGATAGGCACATTTATGTTCCTTGGACCAACCGGCGTTGGTAAGACCCATCTCGCCAAGAAACTAGCAGAATACATGTTTGATAGCGCAGATGCACTGATTCGTGTCGATATGAGTGAATACATGGAAAAATTCACCGTTAGTCGTTTAGTCGGTGCACCTCCGGGATATGTCGGATTTGAAGAAGGTGGACAACTCACTGAAAAAGTGCGCCGTAAACCTTATTCTGTCATCCTCCTTGACGAACTCGAAAAGGCACATCCCGACGTGTTTAATTTGTTATTGCAAGTATTAGACGAAGGACGCCTTACCGACAGCCTCGGTCGCAATATCGACTTCAAAAATACGCTGATAATCATGACTTCGAATATCGGCACCCGTCAACTGAAGGATTTTGGCTCGGGAGTAGGCTTCTCTACGCGCGATGCAGCCAAAGAAAAAGAGTATAATGAATCTGTGATTCAGAAAGCTCTCAACAAGGCCTTCGCCCCTGAGTTCATTAACCGTATAGACGACATCGTAATGTTCGATTCTCTTGATCGTGATGCAATATTCAAGATTATCGACATCGAGTTACGAGGCTTCAGAAGCCGCATAGATGTATTAGGCTACAAGCTTGACATTTCTACTGAAGCAAAAGAATACATTGCCACCAAGGGATACGACCAACAATATGGTGCACGCCCATTAAAACGCGCTATTCAGAAATACCTCGAAGATCCCCTGGCTGAATTAATCATCAATTCAGAATTATTACCGGGCGACACTATCAAGGTAGACTTCGACAAGGAAAACGAGAAGGTTGTCACAGAAGTCGTTAAAGGACAGAGCCCTGACTCCACAACCGAGCCAACGTCAGTCGACGAAGATAAACACTGACAACCAACTGACAAAAGTCAAAATTTTCATATTAAAATGCCAATCTTTCGGATTGGCATTTTTTTTGCAGTTTGTTTAAAGGAAGATGGGCTACTCCATTTAGGAATTACTCATTAACATCTAATCGACAAACCTAAAAAGTACACAATATGGCAACACAAAAAGGGAATATCGGTGTCACTACCGAAAACATTTTCCCTGTCATCAAAAAGTTTCTATACAGCGACCATGAGATATTCCTGCGTGAACTCGTGTCGAATGCCGTAGATGCAACACAAAAATTACGCACACTTGCTTCAGTAGGCGAGTATAATGGTGAACTCGGTGAGCTTAAAGTCACAGTTTCTGTCGACAAAGAGGCCGGCACATTAACTGTCTCTGACCATGGTATCGGCATGACGGCTGAGGATATCGATAAATATATCAATCAAATCGCATTCTCCGGAGCTGAAGACTTCCTCGCTAAATACAAGGATAGCGCAAACGCAATTATCGGCCACTTCGGGCTCGGCTTCTATTCAGCCTTTATGGTAGCGACAAAAGTAGAGATTCTCTCGCACTCATATAAAGATGGAGCAGAAGCTGTACGTTGGACTTGCGATGGTTCTCCGGAATACACAATGGAGGCTGCTGAAAAGGAAGATCGAGGCACAGATATCATTCTGCATATCGATCCCGAAAATGCAGAGTTCCTCGATCAACAACGCATCGACACATTGTTACGCAAATACTGCCGTTTCTTGCCTGTACCGGTAGTATCAGGTAAAGAGCAGGAGTGGAAGGATGGCAAAATGGTTGACACTGACAAAGACAAGGTCATCAATTCCATGGAGCCTCTTTGGATGAAAAAGCCTGCAGGTCTGACAGACAAGGACTATTTGGCATTCTACCATGAACTTTATCCCGGTCAGGATGATCCCATGTTCTGGATTCATCTAAATGTAGATTATCCCTTCAATCTAACCGGCATCCTCTTCTTCCCGAAGATCCGTAACAACTTCGAAGTAACTAAAAACCGCATTCAACTATATTGCAACCAGGTATTCGTAACTGATTCCGTTGAAGGCGTCGTACCAGAGTTTATGATGCTCTTACAGGGCGTTATTGACTCACCGGATATACCTCTGAATGTATCTCGTAGCTACCTGCAGAGCGATTCTGCTGTAAAGAAAATCTCCGGTTATATCACCAAGAAAGTAGCATCGCGTCTTGAAGAGCTCTTCAAGAACGACCGCAAAGACTTTGAAGAGAAATGGGATGACATCCGTATTTTCATCGAATACGGCATGCTCACCGATGAGAAATTCCGCGATGCGGCTATGAAGTTCTGCCTGCTGAAAGATACCGAAGGTAAATACTTCACTTTTGATGAGTACAAAACGCTCATTGAAGCCGCGCAAACCGACAAAGATGGCAAAGTAGTCTGCTTGTATGCCAACAATCTCACCGACCAATACTCCTACATCAAAGCTGCGAATGAAAAAGGCTATTCAGTCCTCTTAATGGATGGCCAACTTGACAGCCATTTTGTAGGCTTATTGGAACAAAAGTTGGAGAAAACCAGCTTCGTCAGAGTTGACTCTGATGTAGTTGAAAACATTATCCCCAAAGAAGATAAGAAGGTAGCTGATTTGTCAGCTGACCAACGTGAAATGTTGACATCTCTCTTCTCTTCTCAGATTCCAACCGTCGACAAATCGCAATTCTTCGTATCGTTCGAAGCTCTAAGCGAGAACGATGCCCCAATCGTAATTACTCAAAATGAGTATATGCGACGTATGAAGGAAATGGCAGCTCTCCAGCCAGGCATGAACTTCTATGGCGATATGCCCGACAGCTACAATCTGACAGTTAATGTCAACCAGCCTGTTGTTGCCAAAGTCATCTCAGCTGCAAAGAATGCGTTGGAAGCGAAGTTGACACCTCTTGCCGAAACGGTTAAAACCAATAACAGCAAAATCGAAGCCATCAACAAGGATGTAAAAGACAACAAGCCTACAGCCGAACAAGATCAACAACTAAAAGAGCTGTTGGAAGTTGTTGAAAAGGCTCGCAAAGAACAGTCTTCTCTTATTTCAGAATATGCAGTCTCACAACCCGTAGTTCGTCAGCTCATCGACCTAGCACTCCTGGGCAATGGTCTGCTGAAAGGTGCTGATTTGTCAGCATTCATCTCTCGTTCTGTTAACTTGCTATAATTGGCTTAAGTTAGATATGTAATGCGCTGCAGTTCTCAAGAGCTACAGCGCATTCATTTTAAACTCAGAATAGGCCCACAGATTAGAGTGGGAGAGATTTGCCTTTTAATATAACTCGAGTTATTATAGGTTCAGTATAAGCATACTGCAAGTACGCTAACGAAGGGAGCGGTTGAGTCAAGAACATAGAGGCATATCCACCGGGGAAAATAGCCCCAATATCTGTCATTCCTAAAGCGGCAGCTCCATTAATCGTTACGGCATTAAAAGACTCTTCTGGTGTCAGTTTCATCTTCACGCATCCTAAAGTTGAAACAAACCTCATCGAGCCGGAAGGTGAGCTTCCAGGATTATAATCAGAAGCTAAGGCTAACGGCATTCCAGCATCAACAACTTGACGTGCCTTTCCATATGGCATCCCTAAGAAGAACGACGCACCCGGCAACATTGTTGGAATAGTTGCAGATCCGGCTAAGGCTTCAATCTCGTTATCTGTTATACGTTCCAAATGGTCAACGGACAGCGCATTATGCTTAATGCCGACTTGCACACCGCCTGACACAGCTAATTCATTGGCATGTATCTTACCTCGAATTCCAAATTTGGCGGCCGCTTCCAATATCTTACCGGTTTCTTCAATGGTAAAGAACCCTTCATCGCAAAAGACATCAACAAAATCAGCTAAGCCTTCATGAGCAACTTCAGGTAACAGATCATTAATCAGCATATCTACATAGTCAGATTGCCGTCCGGCATACGCTCTACCAACTGCATGAGCCCCAAGAAATGTAGATTTAATCTCCATCATTGGGAATTGCTCTTTCAATCGCCGTATGACACGCAGCATTTTCAATTCACCAGCAACCGTCAGTCCGTAGCCACTTTTAATTTCAATCGCACCGGTACCCATCATTGCGCATTGGCGCAATCTATCAGCAGACGTTTGGAATAATGCTTCTTCAGATATTTGATTTAGCAAATCTGACGAATTCAGAATTCCGCCTCCACGGCGAGCAATCTCTTCATAGCTTAAACCGGCGATTTTATCGCGGAACTCACCATCTCTGCTCCCGGCATACACCAAATGTGTATGCGAGTCACAAAAACAGGGGAATAGCCATCCCTGACCCGCATCAATAACATGAGCACATTCATCTTCTGAGATGAATTCACTCATCGATCCAAATGCAGAGATGCGTTCACCTTCAATCAGAACCCACGCATTTGCAAGCATCGACACCGTATTCATATCGGCACCTTTAATGACAATTGGCGCATTGTTATACACACCAACCATCATGCCAATATTTTTAATCAGCAACTTGTTCATAGTTCTATAGCACTGTTACGCAGGAACTCAACAGAAGCTTCTATCCATGGATGCATATAGCAGTCATCCTCAATAAACGGGACTACTTTGCGATATTCTTTATGCCAATCACGCAAAATGGGAGATGTTGCATCTGCTCCACGGAAATCCAGCGCTTGGGCAGCATTCAACAACTCTATTGCAAGGATACGTTCAGTGTTATCAACAACGCGCAGCAACTTTGTAGCCGAATTTGAGCCCATCGAAACATGGTCTTCTTGTCCCTGTGATGACGGGATAGAATCCACACTGTTCGGCCAACATAAGCCTTTTGATTGGCTTACAATCGAAGCTGCTGTATACTGCGGAATCATAAATCCACTGTTTAATCCAGGATTGACAACAAGGAACGGGGGCAGACCTCTTGAACCTGATATTAGACGGAAAATACGACGTTCTGAGATATTTCCGAGTTCAGCCATTGCAATAGCCAAATAATCCATTGGCATTGCAATCGGTTCGCCGTGGAAATTACCGGCTGAAACTATTATATCTTCATCCGGGAAGATGGTTGGGTTATCAGTTGGTGCATTGACCTCTTCTTGCAGTTTCTCGTAGACAAAGTAGAAAGTGTCTTTAGCCGCACCATGCACCTGCGGTATGCATCTAAAAGAATAGGGATCTTGGACATGAGCCTTCTTACGCGTGATTAACGAGCTCCCCTTCAGTAGCTGACGGAATTCCTTTGCTGTATTTATTTGACCAAGATGATTCCTTACAACATTTACTTCCGGGCCGAACGGATCGATACGGCCATCGAAAGCTTCCAGCGACATGGCTCCGATTTTATCAGCCAGTTTAAGAAGCTTTTGAGAGCGTAGCAAGGCTAATACGCCATGCGCACTCATAAATTGGGTGCCATTTAGCAGAGCTAAGCCTTCTTTTGACATCAATGTCAATGGTTTCCATCCCATCTGTTTTAAGACCGTTTCTGCGGCACACTTTTCTCCATGAAAACGGACTTCACCCATTCCCAGCAAAGGCAATGATAGATGGGCTAACGGAGCTAAATCGCCGGATGCTCCCAGAGAGCCTTGGCTATAGACCACCGGTAATATATCATTGTTGTAAAAGTCTAATAATCGCTGAATCGTAGCTAACTGAGCACCGGAATTTCCATAGCTCAGAGATTGCGCCTTTAAAAACAGCATTAGTTTAACAACTTCAGGAGAGACCTCCTCACCAATTCCACAAGCATGGCTCATAACCAGATTCTTCTGCAACTGTGACAATTGGTCAGAATCAATGGAGATGTTACACAAAGAGCCAAATCCGGTCGTTATGCCATAAATCGGCTCTGTTGAGACCTCAATTTTTTTATCCAGGTAATCTCTACACTTTTGGATGCGACTAACGGCATCATCGCTTAATTTAAGCTTGATGTTGTTTTTCAGAATTTCTCCGATACGTTCAATGGTTAAGAACTCGGAGCTAATATGGTGATATTCCATATCTAATTAAACTATTAGATGGTTATGTCAATGTGATTAATCCTTTATTTCATAGATTGTAAGGCTTGCGAGATAACAGCGTCATCAGCAAAATTGGGGATTGTTACTTGTAAACCGGGGGTACGCTTCATCTCACGCTGAATCGCATCGTACGCACCTTTATTACGAGCCCACGAACGACGTGCGATACCATTGTTGACATCCCAAAGAAGCATCTCTTTAATACGCTGATCTGCTGCTTCTGAGCCATCAATAACCATACCGAAACCGCCATTGATTACTTCACCCCAGCCAACACCGCCACCATTGTGTAAGGAGACCCAAGTGGCGCCACGAAATGCATCTCCAATAACATTCTGCACAGCCATGTCGGCGGTAAACTGCGAGCCATCGGTGATATTCGACGTTTCGCGATATGGAGAGTCTGTTCCAGATACATCATGATGATCTCGGCCTAAAACAATTGGCGCGGAAATTCGACCTTCACGAATAGCCTGATTGAACGCCAGGGCGATACGGGTTCGGCCTTCTGAATCTGCATACAAGATACGAGCTTGCGATCCTACAACCAGATGATTTTCTGCAGCTTCTTTAATCCAATGCAGATTATCTGCAAGCTGACCATGAATATCCTCCGGAGCATCCTGCAGCATTTTTTCAAGCACTTGAGCAGCAATCATATCTGTGACATTCAGGTCTTCCGGTTTGCAAGAAGTGCATACCCATCTGAAGGGGCCAAATCCATAATCAAAGAATTTCGGGCCCATAATATCCTGAACATAAGAGGGGTATTTGAACGACCCATCAGGACGCAGAACATCTGCACCGGCTCGAGAGGCTTCAAGTAAAAATGCATTTCCATAGTCAAAGAAATACATTCCATTATCCGCTAATCGGTTAATAGCGGCAACCTGTCGACGCAACGACTCCTTAACTGCCTCACGGAATTTTCCCGGTTCTTCGGCCATCATCCTTCGCGACTCGTCATAACTGTAGCCTACCGGATAGTAGCCTCCAGCCCATGGGTTATGGAGAGATGTTTGGTCCGAGCCCAAATTAACCATGATACCCTCATCGGCTAATCTTTCCCATAAGTCAACAATATTACCTTGGTAGGCCATGGAAACTACTTCTTTATTCGCCACGGCTTTGCGGATACGCGGGATTAATTCATCAAGCGAAGTATGCACCTCATCAACCCAACCTTGACGATACCTCTTGTCGACCGCGGCCGGATTAATTTCAGCTGTAACACTTACCACTCCGGATATATTACCGGCTTTTGGTTGAGCTCCTGACATACCGCCTAATCCGGCTGTAACAAACAGCATACCACGAAGGGATGTAGCGCCTTTAGGCAGATGGCTACGACCTGCGTTTAAGACAGTGATGGTTGTGCCGTGAACAATCCCTTGCGGGCCGATATACATATATGATCCAGCTGTCATCTGACCATATTGCGACACTCCAATAGCATTGAAACGTTCCCAATCGTCAGGCTTCGAATAATTTGGGATAACCATACCATTGGTAACAACCACTCGAGGTGCACCAGAATGAGATGGGAATAGACCTAATGGATGACCGGAGTACATAACCAACGTCTGCTGGTCGGTCATCTCACTTAGATATTTCATTGTCAAGCGATACTGAGCCCAATTCTGAAAGACTGCACCATTGCCACCATACGTAATCAATTCATGAGGATGTTGCGCAACAGCCGGATCCAAGTTGTTTTGAATCATCATCATGATAGCTGCAGCTTGTTGACTTTTGGCCGGATATTCGGAAATCGGTCGAGCTTTCATCTCGTAGGTTGGGCGCAAACGATACATGTAGATCCGTCCATAATCAGCTAATTCTTTTGCGAATTCGGGAGCCAGCTCCGCATGAGTCTCTTTTGGGAAATAGCGTAATGCATTTCGCAAAGCCAGTTCCTTTTCTTTTTCATTCAAGATATCCTTACGACGTGGAGCATGATTAACACTTGTATCATACGGACGAGGAGAGGGTAGTGGTATAGGGATGCCACCCATTATGTCTTTTTTGAATTCTTCAGATGTCATGAATTAAGGTCTTACAATTAAAGGTGTTATCATTAGCTAATTCAAGCAGTTATTCAATAACGGCATTAACAATATTGAGGATGCCTTGTTCGCGAGAAATCGCATACGATGCGATCTCCTCAGCATCATCAATGAGGGTTTGCGCTACCGTGCGATCCTTGATTCCTGCAGCATTGATACGGACATTCAATTGTGCGCCCAGAATAGCCGAACGGACAGCAAGTACACCCACGCCAACATCACTAATCGAGTTAGGATTGCCTTCACGAGCCATCGCTTCAAGGATGTCAAAGGCTTCAAAAGCAGTCTTCATTGTGCGCAAAGGCACTTCAGCTGCATAAATGGTTGCTTCTTGTAAAGCTGCCGAGCGGGCTTCTTTCTCTTCAGGTGAAGATTTTGGCATTGCAAAGACAGCCATGATACGATTAAAGGCATCGGTATCTTCATCAACAAGCTTTAATAAGCGTTGCTGAATGTCGCGCCCCTTTTCTGCATAATTCGAGAAGAATTCCCATTGGTCATCCCAACCAGGCTTATGGGCTGATAGATTGGCAACCATTGTACCTAACGACACACCAAGAGCACCCATATAGGCAGAAATTGAACCACCACCGGGAGCCGGCGACTCAGAGGCTGTTTCATCAGCAAAGCCCTCACAAGTCATCTTGACCAGCTTGTTTGATTCAACGCTATCTTTAGCAATCATCTCTTCAATGATTTTTTCAGTGGGTTCAAATGGTTTAAGTTCATCCAAGCCCATTGATTTAATAGCGATTTTTATAATTTCGCTTTCCGGAATGCCAAGCGAGCGGTGCTGCAGACGCAGATAATGCTTACCAGCCTCAATCAATGTACGCTTGGGCACCAAGCCTACAATTTCAGTACCGGTCACACGAATACCGCGTTCGCGTGCCGCACGACTTACTTCGTCAAATGCTACATGAAGAGGCGTTACGGATGTATCTGTGATATTCATAGATACCTGTGCAATGCCGTACTCGTCGATATACCAGCCGATAGCCTTTGTAGCTTTCAATGTACCCGGAATCATTAACGGATTGCCATTTTCGTCTTTTAATGGCTTCCCGGTAAGTTTACCACCTTCACGCTGTGGACGTCCCTTTTCCCTAACATCAAAGGCAATTGCGTTTGCACGACGGGTAGATGTGGTATTCAGATTAAAATTGACAGCTATGAGAAAATCGCGAGCACCTATTGCAGTAGCACCGGTGCGGGCTATGCTGTCATCCATCGGGCGGTCACCAAAATCGGCTCCATCAGACGTGCCCAAACGGTGGGAGAGTGCTTCGTATTCTCCTTGACGACAGACAGCAAGATTCTTGCGCTCCGGACGGAAAGCTGATGCCTCATATGCATATACCGGAATTTTCAATTCCTCTGCAACACGTCGGCCCAGTTTACGTGCTAAATCAGCACACTCAGCCAGGGTTATGCCGGATACCGGGACAAACGGACATACATCCGTAGCACCCATTCGAGGATGAGCGCCATGATGCTGACTCATATCTATGAGTTCAGCGGCTTTAGCTATTCCGCGAAAAGCCGCTTCGGCAACGGCCTCAGGGTTACCAACAAACGTAACGACCGTACGATTCGTTGCTTCTCCAGGGTCAACATCTAAAAGTTTTAAACCTTCAGCTTTGCCGTTCAATGTAATAGCTGACGTTATAGCATTGATAACTTCAGGATCACGCCCCTCACTAAAATTGGGGACACATTCAATGATTCTAGTTTCCATGGATAGATGAGTGTTAAATCCGAAATTTTGTCAATGGATTTACATCGCAAATTTAATGATTTATTCGGAAAGTGCAATATATAATCTATAAAAAAGCGATGTATAGATGTAAAAAAAGAACGAGCGAAGCTCGTTCTTGGGGATGTGTGTTTTTACATTGGTTTGTTATAATGGGATGTGGGGAATTTGTTTGTAAGAGATTACTATAAAGAGGTATATTGTATGCTATCTATAATCGTGCAAAATTTTTTGCAAACGTCTACGAGCAAAATAGATTCTACTTTTTACTGTGCCAATCGGCAGCTGTAGCTTTGACGCGATCTCATTATATTTATAACCTGCAACATGCATAGCGAATGGTTTACGATAATCATCCGGGAAATCGTTGATAACCGTTGTAATTTCCTTTATCGCAAACGCCCCTTCAGGAGAGTCAAAGCCGGAGGCCTGTGGCATATTTAGATAATGTAAATCATCAGTGCCATCCGAAAAGGTTGCAGCATTGACTGTTTGCCGATAGTTATTAATAAATAGATTACGCATTATCGTATAAACCCACCCTTTAAAGTTAACATTCTCGACATACTTTTCTTTATTATCGAGAGCTTTCAGAGTAGTGTCTTGCAATAAATCATAGGCATCATCTCTGTTTGACGTAAGCATATAAGCAAAACTCAGAAGATTATTCTGAATGTCTAATAGCTTAGTTTGAAACGTCATAGGACTCATATGGATAGTTTTGTAACAGTTTTGTAATCACATCGCAAAGATAATGTATCAATTCTGGATTTCCAAATTTTTAAGCAAATTTTTTTCAAGAAAATTAGATTTTCAAGTTTAGTCCGATAAAAATCGGCTTCTAAGGGCATTCCAAGTTTATATGTCGGCAAAGCCATAAAATACCACAATGTACTCAAATAATATATATCCATAAAAGATGCTAATTCGTATTCGGCATATAAAAATGTTTTATAACTTTACACGCAAAATTAGTTACGCCAATGAATAAGACGAAATTACTTCTTAGCTGTTGCGTGTTTGCCGCATTGACTGTCAATGCGCAGAATCAGACGAACAATAATCGTCCGGAAATGCCCCAACAGCAAACAACAGTAACAGTGTACGACCAAGTTGATGACATAAGAAATCAGTTAGGTCTCGACACAAAACAGTTTGATAAAGTATATCAAGCTTACAATAAGTTCCAAACAGCTGTGTTTGGTAGTTCATCTTCTTCCTCTGCATCTATGCCGATGATGGGCGGACGTCCCGGTGGCGGCCCCGGTCAAGGAGGTCCTGGTGGCGGTGGTGGCATGCAGGGCGGCGGTCGCCCTCCCCAAGGTGGAGGTGGCCCCGGCGGCATGGGAATGGGCGACTTTTCAGGAGGTGGCCCCGGTGGAGCTCCCGGCAGCAACATGAGTTCCTCGAATAATAGTAATAAGAACTCTGCTCCCAAGCCTCCTACAGAAGAAGAAATCAAAAAGCAACAACAAAAGATTGAAAAACAAGAGCAGAAACTTGAGAAATCAATGAAAAAGATTCTCAAAGATGATGCGATATACAACAAGTGGTATAAGATTCGCCAGCAGCAAAAGCAAAGCATGTTCCCACCAATGATGGGAGGCGAAAAGCCGCAGAACATCTAATCACTGCATAAAGCAATCATACTAAATTGCCAAGCAACAAAAAAAGGAAGTCGATAATCATTTCTGATATAGATGATTATCGACTTTCTTTTAATATGAGCGGTAAACGAGGCTCGAACTCGCGACTTTCAGCTTGGGAAGCTGACGCTCTACCAACTGAGCTATTACCGCACATTGTTTAACCTATAAGGCCGCTAAGTGTAGTGCAAAGGTAAGGATTAATTTTTATTAGACAAAATCTTTTTTGCAATATATTTTCTGTAATTTTGCATCGTATTTATAATTTTCTACTCAAGACTCGCTTATTTAGAAACTTATATTTTTCTATCATCGAGACAAACATTCATTCTATTGAAGCATTATGGGAAAAGTAAATCGAGCTATCACAAACTTTTTTAAGTTGCCGATATGGCGTAATCACCGAACAATTGCAGTGATATGGGTAATCTTAGCCATTGTGGCCACCATTACAAAGGGCGGTTTTAGCGGTGAAAAGCTAAACAACTATCTAATATTCCGACAAGTGTTTTATCATTTGCGCGATTGCTTACCTTTATATATAGCATATCCGGAGGAATATGCCGATGTCAACCATTATGGCCCGATCTTCTCAATTGTAATAGCCCCATTTGCTTTATTACCAAATTTTTTAGGGCTTCTAACATGGTTATTAGCCCTCGGAGCATCGCTATTCTTGGCAATAAAATACATGCCATTGAAACACAATGCCATCATGGCCGTATTTTGGATTGTTTCAGCGGACGTCCTGACAGCAATGCAGATGGCTCAATTCAATATAGCCATAGCTGCAATGGTTGTTGGAGCATACATAGCAATACGAGCCGATAAGGAATGGCTGGCCGCTTTATGTATAATGTTAGGCACAATGACTAAACTTTATGGCATTGTGGCCATCGTATTTCTATTATTCTCAAAGAGGAAATTAAATTTCATTGGCTGGCTAGCAGTTTGGGGCGTCATCTTCTTTGCGGCACCGATGCTCTTGAGCTCACCGGAATATGTAATCGGCCAGTATGGAGATTGGTATACATCAATCGTTGAAAAGAACGATCTGAATGTAGAATTAGGTCTTTCTACAGATAACACCTACCAGAATATATCCGTAATGGGTATGCTACACCGCATTACTCAGGTTGATTTCTCCGATCTATATATTCTTATCCCTGCAGTAATTCTCTTTTTCTTACCATTATGCAATAAATCAAAATGGGAAGATATTGATTTTCAGTGGGGGATAGTTGCATCAGCCCTGATGTGTATTATCTTATTCAGCACTGGCAGCGAAAATAGTGGATATGTAATTGCGATGACCGGAGTAGGGTTGTGGTATGTTGCAGCTCCCGGCGAACGATCAAAATTAGATGTAGGCTTACTCATTTTCGCCATCTTTCTTGTAGGCTTCGGCACAAGCGATTTAATGCCTAAAGTGTTCCGCAAGGGATTAGTAAGGCCTTATTCATTAAAAGCATTACCGGTATTGCTAATATGGTTACGCCTGACATGGCAGATGTTAACATATCGCAAACCGCTACAGCAAAATCGCTGAGAACAACGAATTTTCCAAGAAGAATTTTGTTATAACCGATTAATTTACGTAACTTTGCACCGCATTTCCCGATTACGTGTTGACCGGGAGACGCAATACAAACTCATTAACTAAACATTTTTAATGGCAACAAAAATCAGACTGCAACGTCATGGTCGTAAGAACTATGCGTTCTATCCTATTGTAATCGCCGATAGCAGGGCACCACGTGATGGTAGGTTTATTGAAAGAATTGGCTCGTACAATCCTAACACTAATCCTGCTACTGTTACGCTCAACTTTGAGCGAGCTTTGTATTGGGTCAATGTTGGTGCTCAACCCACCGACACCGTACGCAGCATCCTCTCTAAAGAGGGCGTAATGCTGATGAAGCACCTCCAGGGTGGCGTTAAGAAAGGCGCTTTTGACGAAGCAGAAGCTCAGCGTCGTTTCGATGCTTGGAAGGCTAACAAGCAGAAATCTGTAGAAGCAGTAAAGGCCTCTAACGCCGACAAGCGTGCTGCTGTAGCTCAGGAACGCCTGGCTGCTGAGCAGGCAAAGAACGCTGCTAAAGCAGAAGCTGTAGCAAAGAAGAAAGCAGAAATTGCTGCTGCAAAGGCTGCTGAAGAAGCTGCAAAGGCTGCTGAAGAAGCTCCCGCAGAGGAAGCTCCCGCTGCTGAAGAAGCTACTGCCGAATAATCCATTCCGGCTGACAACTTGCTTAACAACTACCAATCCCGTGGATGGCTCCGACAAAAAGGAGTCCCTCCGTCGGGATTGTTTCTATTTTAGTTAAATGATAGAATAAAATAATTCCGAAAGTAGTCATGGCTAATTTCGGAATTGTTTTATGTTGTGAGGTAAGTAACCTATCTTTGCTTTGTTGTTATGTTAAAGTGGCGGATTGGGTGTTTAATACGACGATATATCAATTTCCACACTAATTTGATTTTCAATTTCGTTGGATTTGATGGATCTGCGATATAGCACCGGATAATTTTGATTGTTGTTTTGAGGTTGAAATAATCGCCTCGTATAATTGTTCTAATTTTGCGATATTCGTCCTTGGGGTCATAAAAACGACGCTGTAGCATAGTTTGCATCAGCGATTTTTTACGATATTGGAGTTTATGTAGAATGATAGGGTAGCTTGCTTCATCAACTCCTCGAATAATCGGAAGAAACTTTTTCCATTTATTGCGTGCAATTCGACAGACAGCCGCAAATGTATCGTCAAACACCCCTTCTGAAAAGTGCTCTATTAGGATGTCATTACATACAATGACACGCTTGTCGACTTTGATAGCCTCCATGCAAATATCAAAATCGTAGAGGTGGAAGCCTGAATATGTTATATCATCAAAGCGAATAAGGTTAAACATGTCTCGACGTGCTGCGATGAATAGGCCGTCGACAAAAACACAGTCGTGGCTAATTGCGTGTTTTCGAATGTCTGAAAAGCATTGCCACTCGAAATTAATGTCAGGTTGACGTGTTAATCTAACATCCTGAATTAGCCCTCCAACTACACATGGAGAGTTGATCCGGAAATCTTCGTAGTCGGCGATTGCCTGCATGCCGTAAACACCGGCGATGCCAATCGATTCGTCTGCTAAATGGGCTATGAGTTTCTTCCCCCATTCCGATGTATGGAAACGAATGTCTTCATGGGCAAAGCATAGAATGTTGCCTGTGCTCAGTTCAACTCCTTTATTGTAAGCTGAGAAAATAGAGTATTGGTTTTTGGAATTGTCAATCCATACGAACTCGTAATCTGTTGCTATAGTATTCTTTACATTAGCAGCAAAGTCGGGATTAACGGAGGGTGTACGGGAGCAAACTATTATGGAGATTTTTTCCGGTGTTTTCATGGCGCAAAAGTAGTAATTTTTGCTGATATGAGGAAAAATATGCTCCTATAAGTGTAGAGTATTCAAGAATGAAGTGCAGAATTTTCGCAGGAAAATAGACGGATTTTGCTATGAATTAGGCAGAAATACGAAAAATTTTGCTAACTTTGTAGCGAATTTTGTGCTGACGGCTCTCGAAATTCCCCTCCCTTGTTGTTTCTGAGGAGCGTTCGGGTAGTTGGTCGGGACAGAAAATATTATGTTTGGTTGCCATGTTGTTTGTGGCAATTTATTGATAAACAGCTTTTTAATCCAATGATTAACGTAACGTTTCCCGACAATTCGGTAAAACAGTTTGAGG
>CAZKYD010000009.1:29612-32631 GCA_964556875.1 uncultured Alistipes sp. | reverse complement strand
ACGACCACCAACACCGATATCCCCGGCAGGGACATCGGTTTGCGGACCAAGATTGCGATAGAGTTCTGTGATGAATGCCTGGCAGAAGCGCATTACCTCCATGTCGCTTTTACCGCGAGGGGAGAAATCGCTACCACCCTTTGCACCACCCATTGAGAGGGTGGTCAGGGAGTTTTTGAACGTCTGTTCAAAAGCGAGGAACTTCAGAATCGAGAGATTCACCGAGGAGTGGAAACGGATACCGCCCTTATACGGGCCGATAGCGTTGTTGTGCTGGATACGGTAGCCCATGTTGTTTTGAACGCGCCCCTTATCATCAACCCAGCTAACGCGGAACGAAACGATCCTATCGGGGATGCAAAGACGTTCCATAAGGTTGTAGCGTTCGAAAACAGGATACTGGTTGTAGACATCCTCAATGGAGGTTACCACTTCTTCCACAGCCTGAAGATACTCCGGCTCATTCGGGAAACGGCGGGTAAGCTCCGCCATCAACTCTGAAGCTTTCATTTTTTACCTTTTGTTTGTATGCTAATTGTAACCTATATATGATTGGCATATTGCCATCGTATTCCTTATACTGGTGGCAAAATTACAACATACAACCGATATATGCAAGCAAAAAGTTAATTTTTCTTGAATAGATTTATCAGAAAGCTATTCACCGCTCTGAATAATAATTCATTATGGCAGGAAAACTTTTTCAGCTTTGCCCCCTCGAACGCGAATAAAACAGCCGGAGGCAGGCGCAGCAACTCTCTGGCCCTGAAGATTATAATATACCGCCGGCGCATCCGGATAGGCGCTGTCGGCAGCGGCAATCTCCACCGCCGTCCTGACTGATTTTTTATACAGCATAGGCAGGTTAACCCCAGCTCCACCGGAAGCCGGCGCCAGCGTTTGCTCCCAGCTATTTGAGCTATCGCGCCCCTGGCAGACGCTGCAATCGGTATTGAGATAGTTAGTCAGCTCCAGTTCCCCCGTTGACGTGAACGAGAAAGTATAGTAGCAACCACTGCTGACATAATCGTAGAGCATAAACCACGATTTATGCGTCTTGTCCATGCCATAATAGCGCTCGGTCTTTACATCCTTAATCGTAGTTCTGCCGTCAGCAACGGCAAATTGAAATTCCAGAGAGTCATCAGCAACAACGAGATCGCCATCGGCCGATGCCTCGGTCAGCGCCATCGAGCCATAGGCATAGTTGGCAGCCAGAGGGTTAGCCACCCGCAGGAGTCCATCTTCATTTACTACAAAGATATACGAGCCCGAAGTCAATTCGGTAACTTTCTCATAATTAGCAGATTCAGCATAAGATTGCACACAGCAAATCGCCATTGCGGCGACTAAGAGATTACATTTTTTCATGGTTATGTTTCGGCTATGATTGAATGGAGAAGAGAGAGAGATGTTTAGCTCAGCGATTATTTGACTTTAGTAAAAGGGCGCCGGAGGAGAACCGGCGCCCTTATGAGCAAAGTTAAATAAGTCGTTTATTATTTAACGAGCTTAAATTGGTTGTATCTAAAGTTGATTAGCGAATTGCTACTTTTTCAACCTTGCTGCCCTGAACGCGGATGAAAAGACCGTTTTCGGGGTTAGCAACGCGCTGGCCCTGGAGGTTGTAATAAACAACGGGAGCATTTACGTTATCAGTTGCGATAGCTGCTACGCCCGACTGGCTGTCCTTCTTGAAGAGCATGGGCATGTAGTTAGCATCAGCGAGTTCAGCATATGAACCGAATGAGCTGTACTGGGTGCTGTAAGAAACGAACTTGTTTACAGAGGTGTTGGTAATAGTTGCGTAGCCGTCAGAATCGATAGTTACAGTCCAAACAGCGCCTTCATCGGGCTTTTCTGTTGCGCGGTTGAAGCTGTTGTAAGAGCCTGACTGATAGTAGTAGTAACCGTCAGCATCCTGGATGTTGTAGCCGTCACCGTCAGCTGTGAAAGTGAATGCATTAGCTTCGTCAGCTGTAAGAGTGGTTTCCTCGATCTCTACATTTGCGGTATAGAGATAGCCGTAAGCCTTAGTGAGAGGAGTAGCAATGATATTTACACCTTCGCCAACAGCGATTACATACTTCTCACCGCTTACAAAATTAGCGGTCTTCATAACCTTGGTGAAAGAAACACCGGTGGGTTCAGTAGGAGTGTCAGGGGTGTCATCACCTACTACAGTAACATCAATGGTTTTAATCTGGATTGTACCGGTTGCATTAACTGTAACAACGTTTGTTCCGTCGTCGTAGCTCCAAGTCATTGTTGTTGTGTTATCTCCCTGATCTTCAAATGTACCGAGGTCTGCAGTCAGAGTGACTTTATTTTTGTTTGTACCGGTGAATACCATCTTAGACATTTTCACGCCTTCAGGAGCGGTAATTTTCATTGTACAACCATTGTACAGACGGATAGTAGGAGCTGTGTTAGAGTTGGTAGACGGGGTAAGGTATAAGGCAGGAGCGTTTGAGCTCTCTCCCTGTTCAAAGGTAAAAGTGTAGTTGTCGATTGACAAGCTGGTAAGAGGCTGATAGTTAGGAGCGCTCTTGAGAGTGCCATCATCCTTCAGGACTTCTTCGTTGTATGAACCTACGATGTCAGTTGCATCAGCAGCGCTGAGAGTATCGTTAGCTTGGGCAACGGTAACGAAGCCGGCAACAGCGAGAATAGAGAGTAAAAGTTTCTTCATAGATAGAAATTTTATGTTAGTAATAATTGAATTTCTTCAATAGTTTTTCAACGATTTTGGATCTAAGAGAGAATGCCATGGATGGAGAGCCCAAAATTCGGTGTAAAGTTACTCTAAATTTTTCGAAGTTGTATCATTCGCGCGCGTGTTTAATAACATATTTTAGACAAAAATTTTGTTAAGCTATATACTCGCGTGATTTTGGCTAACATTTTAGACTTATCGGAAAATCCAACATATTTGGCAATCGCCAAGAAATGAGTAACTTTGCAGAGGTAAAAAAAGTTTGTTTTAATTATAAACAGGTTGTCATTGAAACAGTTTAAT
>CAZKYD010000009.1:0-29512 GCA_964556875.1 uncultured Alistipes sp. | reverse complement strand
TGGAGAATTCAATGCCAATGACCGACCTGAATTTTAACCCCGGTATCGGTCTGACAAAGCCCCTTTTTATAAAAGATCGCTTTATCGGAAAACTCAGCATGATTCTCGAGCATGAAAGTAACGGCCGCGACGGCGACGAAAGCCGCTCCTGGGAAAAAGTTACCTTCTCCGGCAGCATCATGGTTGACCCTAACTTCGTTGTGAACGGTCGATTCTGGATACCGATCATCGACGGCGTCAACAACAAAGACATCCTGAAATACTGCGGTCTCTACCAGGTAGGCTGGCAGTTCCAATCTAAAGACCGCAAATTCTCACTATCGACCCTGCTCACCCGCCGCGCCAAAGGCTGGTTCAACTATAACGTCAACGTTGAAGCCGCCTATCGCTGGTCTACCCAGTCGAATCAGTATCTCTTCCTGCAATTCTACAGCGGCTACGGCGAAGGACTCTTGGAGTATAAAACCTACACCTCGAATATCCGCGTCGGAATCGTCATTAAACCAACGCTTTTCAGCGAATTCTAACCCACAGCATAGTTAAATCACGTTAATAGTGTCAAAATTTCAGAATTTTGGCTGAATTTTCATTACCTTTGCGGAATAACTCTTTGTCATTTAGAGAAATAGGTACATTTCTACCAGATAATAAGCAGTTTTTGGAAAATCACTTTACAATTCATATTTCTTGCAAACGCTAATGAAAAAACATCTACTTTCAAAGGCCGGCCTTGCTCTCGCAGCATTGACGGTCTCAGCGTCAGCAGCTGCCGGCACCTCCTTTGTGCGCCCGCAGATAGCTAACAAAGCGGTTGTTCCGCAAGTAAGAACTTTCAATCCCAACATCTTTGCTGAAAAAAGTAATGTCAAGTCAATGAACGGCATTATGCGCTCAGCAACTATCGATGCGGATAAAGTTCTGCCCGGTAGCGATGGCATCAACTACCTGCTTGCGCCCGATGGCTCTGTATGGTATTCAACCATCACCTACGACTACGACGAAGTTGAACTCGAAGGCGGTTGGGCCACCGAGAAACGCATTAAAGGTTTCGAAATCACCGTCTACAACAACCTCTTCCAGGAAGTAGGCAAGGTGAAAGACACCTACACCCTGACCGGAACCGAAACAAAAATTGCTTCGCTCCAGCCCGACATGGCGCTCACCAAGAAATTCTTCAACACTGACGACAAGTATGAGCTGATTGTTTCGGTATTCTGCAACAACCCCAACTACAACGTCACCTCTCACTCGCTGGTTTACTCTATCGGCGGTGCTACCGACGAAAACGGCAACACTACCCGCGTTACTGAAATCCCCGGCTACGTTATCGACTCTGACAACTACGCCACCAACGAATATTCCGAAAACTACTTCATCACCTTCATGGAGACCGTATATCCCGGTGATGTAGACGACTATGAAACTTACGCCGACTACCTCGAAGCGTATAAATACAAACTCAGCACCTACACCAAAGCAGGCTGGAGCACCGGCGCCACCTCGATTCTCGACCTCGAAATCGGCAACCTCTACCTCCCCGGCGACGCGATGACCACCCCCTTCTTCTTGATGACCAAGACTGCAAACGGGATGCCCGCCTTCGTGTTGAGCTACTACGACAAAGCCTATTTCGCAAATCAGGAAGACTTCAGCGACTACACCGCAACCGCGGATAACAAACTCCACATCGACGTTTACACCCTCCCCTCGCTGAGCTCTAAGCAGCCTTCCAAGACCACATCGACCACCATCGATATGGAAGCTCCCGAAGAAGGCTACCTGAAATATTACGGCATCGGCTCGTTCAACTACACCTACGACGTTGACTTCACCAACTATACCACCGACGGCAGTCCCGCCTATATCGTAACCGTAACCGACTATCTGTTGACCGACATCGACACCGCTATCAACAGCTACTACGTTTACAACAAAGAAGGCGAGCCTACCACAACCCTCTACGAAGAAGCAAGCGATTATATCATCGTTTCTGACGTTGCAGGTAAAAACAAGCAGGCGATCTTCATCGACCTCGACGGCGACGACTACTACTTCTACGTTATCGACATCGTTACAGGCGAAGAAGTTGTAAACTTCCCCTCTGAGCTCGACGAACACACCATCCTGGCTTCGATCGACCGCGTAAACGTTAAGGGTGAAGATTTCTATGCTTGCTCCCTTTCAGACCACATCGAAACCGAAGATGGCCTCACCTACGAACAGATCGCTTGGGTTAACACCAAGGGCGAAATCGACCATATCGACCGCATCAACCTCGGCGAAGACGTTATGTATGCACAGGTTTACATCGCCGCTGACGGCATCCAGCCCTACCTGTTCGACACCGACGACGACTATGAATATCTCGCCCTCGTTAAGCGTTCACAGGGAAGCGACACCAGCGCTACCGACGAATACCTCCTCGTAGCTGACGCTGCCGGCGAACCCATCCTCGAAGTTGGTTCAGACGACGAAGACGGCACCCTCTATAATGTATCCCTCTTCAACGTTGACACCAATCCTACCCTCCACCTCCTCTTCGAAAACGAAGATGAAGATGGCAACGATCGCTACTTCCAGCACCTCTACACCCTCCCGTTGACCAAGTTTGCCGGCGGTAAAGGTACGGCTGACGATCCCTATAAGATCTCTACCATCGCTGACCTCCAGCAGATGAAGAGCAGCACCGCTGCCAGCTACGTAGTAGTTAACGACATCGACGGCGAAGGCTTCGACTTCAATGCTATCGAAGGCTTTACCGGCACACTCGATGGCGGCAACTTCACCATCTCTAACTTCACCCCCGCTGTAAGCTACTCACAGGGTATGTTCAGCGACGCCGAACCCGGTGCTTCTGTAAAGAACCTCAACTTCAACAAGCCCGTAATGAACCTCACCGACGAAACCTCAATGGCAGGTGTAGTTGCCGGTCAGGGTATGGGCCTGAAGCTTGAAAACGTAAACGTTTACAACCTCACCGCTAAGGGCGACGACTTCTCAGGCAAGTTCGGTTCGCTGGTTGGCTCACTGACTAACGATGGTTCAATCTACGGCTGCTACGTAGCCGGTGCTAACATCAACCTCCCCGAAGGTTCAGTTGGCGGTTTGGCTAACACACTGAAGACCGATGCATCGGTTAAGAGCTCCGCATTCTTTGGTAACATCAAGGGTGGTTCAACCGTAGGTGGCGCCGTAGCAGCTGCCGGTTCAGGCTTCTCAGCTTACACCATCTCTGACTGCCACGTAAACGCAAACATCGTAGCTAAGAACACCGTAGGTGGTCTTATCGGTGACGCAGCTCGCAGCACCGTTAACCGCAACGTTGTAGAAGGTACTATCGAAGCCACCAAAACCGGTTGGTATTCATACTCACTCGGTGGTCTGATCGGTTACCTTTCAGCTGACTATAACGGTTCAGAAGCCAAAGTTGTTACCAACAACATCATCGCCGTATCCAAGCTGACAGCTCCCGAGAAACCCGAAGAAGAATACGCAGGCCAGCACGACACCGTACACCGCGTTATCGGTCATTCCAGCGCTAACGAAGAACCCGAAGTTATAGATTACGATGACGACTGGAACCCCATCTACTCTTCAGAACCCAACCCCGCAGACGCAGGTCTCGACAATAACTTTGTAACCGGCAACATCGACATCGTAAACAGCTCAATCGCCGACGACAAGACCTCTACCGAAGGTAAGACAATGGACGTTTACGAATGTGACGGTGAATTCCTCGCCGAACTCGGATATGCCTACGGCGAATCACTCGATGCTCCCTGGAGCGAAAGCGCATTCCCCAACCCCGCTCTCTACTTCGAAAAGAAGCTCGTAGCATCGCCCGCTGAATACAGCACCTCCGTAGGTCAAAGCTTCACCATGACCTTCAACGTATTCTCCCTGACAGAACTCAGCGAAGAAGACGCCCTCTCAAGCGTATCACTCACCTGGAACGAATCGCTGCTCGACATGGGCGACATGGCGTTTGCCGACAACGTTCTCTCTATCAAGTTTACCTGCCTGAAAGAAGGAACCTCAACAGTTTCTGTACGCATGCTCGGCTCATCAGCTACCGCTACCGTTTACGGCACCGCCGGTGTTGAATCAGTAGTAGCCGACAGCCCCGCCAACGCCATCAGCTACGACGGCTCAACCGTAAGCTGCGCAGCTTCTCAGCTGACCGTTTACAACCTCTCAGGCGTTAAAGTTGCAACCGGCTACGAAACCCTCAACGTTAGCAACCTCACCCGCGGCATCTACGTAGTAAGCGCCGTTTCTGCTAACAGCAAGTCAGTAGCCAAGATCGCTGTAAAATAACGCTACAGTAAATAATAAAACCTTGATGGCATACTAACCCCCAGCCGTCAAGCGAGGCAAAAACGCCTCCTCAACATCATAGCCCCGCGATATACTAACTCAACCTCGAGTTACAAATCGCGGGGCTTTTGTAACATCTATGTAATGATTTCTTCTTAATTTATACCATTGTTTTAGTGAGTTTTACGACGTTTTTAGAAATTTCTTACAAATTTCTTGGAAAATAATTTGGAATTACCAAATTTTTGACTATCTTTGCGGCATAGTTACATATCTATTACAAACTAAACTCATTTCTCCAACAAATCACCATTGCGATTATGAGCCAAAAATTTCAAAACAAGCTGCTCGGGCTTCAGAACAATCTTCTGAACTTCGCTTACTTGTTGACTTCCAACAAGGACGATGCCTACGACTTGCTGCAAGATACTACGCTCAAAGCGCTCGACAATGAAGATAAGTATGTCGACAACGTAAACTTCAAGGGGTGGGTGTTTACGATCATGCGTAATATCTTTATCAATAACTACCGAAAGGTTGTCCGCTCGGCTACAGTTATTGATCAGACCGAAGACCTTTACCATTTAAACCTCCCCCAAGAGTCCGGACTCGACACTCCCGAAGGATCTATTTCGGCGGGCGAAATCTCACGCGCCATCAACTCCTTCTCCGATGATTATCGCATCCCGTTTGCGATGCATGTAGCCGGATATAAATATAACGAAATTGCTGAGAAGATGAATCTGCCCCTCGGAACTGTGAAGAGCCGCATCTTCTTCGCGCGCCAACGACTTCAGAAATTGCTCAAAGACTACAAATAACTTTACTCTCCTACTAAAGCATTTTCCTATTTCTCCTAATAAACTACGAAATTGATTGTCTAAAATATATGTAGCTATCAACCGGCCAGGATTCATGTAGCTCATAATTGTTGTAAAAACACACCACCTATTAGCCCTTCCCATGCAGGGCAAATGGCAAATGATTAGCTCACCGCGAGCTCTTCATTTGCCATTCTTATTTGCAGCAACATGTTTTAGAAATGGTGAATAAATTTTGAGGGTTGGCGAAAATTCTGTAATTTTACAGATTATCAGCAAAAACCACCAAAAAAATGAACCTCTATAAGTTTACTTTGCCGCTGGTAGCAGCCTGTTCGGCATTTGCAATTTCGGCTTCTGAGCCTGCAAATTATTATTCTTCCTGTGAAGGAAAAAATGGAAAAGCACTCCTTCAACAGTTGGAATCAGTTATTAGTAACCACACTCAAGTAGGCTACGACAACCTTTATGATCTCTATGCCACCTCCGACGTCCACGAAGATGGCACCATCTGGGATATGTATTCTACAACCAACTGGGGCAAGAGCTTCAACTCGGTGAAATGTGGCAACTACAAGAATGTTGGTGACTGCATCAACAAAGAGCACTCTTTCTGTAAGAGCTGGTTCGGCGGAAAGGTGAACCCGATGTACTGCGACGCCTTCCACATCTACCCTACCGATGGCAAAGTGAACGGCCAACGTAGTAACCATCCTTATGGAGAATGTTCTAACGGCTCATATCTCTCATCAAACGGCACTGCCCGCCCGCTGGGTAAGCTCGGCACATCAACTTTCGATGGCTATACCGGCACGGTGTTCGAACCCGACGACGAATATAAAGGTGACTTCGCCCGCAGCTATTTCTACATGGCTGCCTGCTACAATAGCAAATTTTCATCTTGGAATGGCGATATGCTCGCCAACAACAACTACCCCTGTTTCTCGACATGGGCGCTGAACCTATTGCTGAAATGGCACCGCCAAGACCCCGTCAGCGAAAAAGAGCTCAACCGTAACGAAGCCGTTTATGCTAAGCAAAAAAACCGCAACCCGTTCATTGACCATCCTGAATTAGCAGAATATATCTGGGGCGACAAGGTAGACCAAGAATGGAGCCTAAGCCTCTCGATGGAACCGCAATTTGTTACCCCCGTCAACAATTCAACCCTCTCCCTGGGGCTGACCGGCTTGAACGTTGCCGCCAAGACATCTGTCACCGTCACCGCCTACAACCTCACCGACGATGTTACAGTAGCCGTTTCAGGCACAGGCTTCTCCGCCTCGGCAACCAGCCTACCGAAGGCCGACGTTAACGGCAACGGCGCGGACCTGACCATCAGCTTTACCTCCGCAACCGCCCGCACAGCTACCGGAACTCTTACCCTCACCTCCGGCGATGCTTCAACAACCGTCACCCTCTCGGCGGAAGCCGTTGAAGGTCTCCCCGTTTCGGAAGCAACCTACGTAACTTCCAACTCCTTCACAGCCAACTGGGTAAACATTAACGGCGAAGGCGCACAATATACCCTCGACGTTCGCCAGAACAACACCTCTATCGAAGGCTATCCCCGCACGGTTGACGCCGCTGCCGGCCAATATCTCGTTGAAGACCTCGAATCGGAAACAACCTACACCTATACCCTCTCTAACGGTACACAGACCTCCGACGTCATCACCGTAACCACCACCGCTCCTATACCCTCTGTAGAATTCCTCTACGACGGCGATCTCAACTTCACAACTACCCCCGGTAACCCCTCAGAGGTAGCCGAAATCCTGATGGAAATCGAGAATATCCCCGGCGACGTAACCGTTAGCGTAACCTCGCCCTTCCAGGTATCGCTCAACAAGCAGGAATGGGGTCAGCAGGTTGTGATTGCCCCCGGTGCCGACCGCTTCTATATGCGCCTTTACTCCGACTATGAAGGTAATTATAGCACCGTGCTGCAAGCATCTGCCGATAACTTCCTCTACGACGATGTCGAAGTTGAAGGAATCGTAGCCCCCGCCGGCACTACCTTCCTCGAAGATTTCGAACAGAAGATTCCCGAAGGTGGCAGCAACGGCTACGGAGCCCTAACCTATCAAGGTTCGGCTTGCTCATGGAGCTGTAACAACGCCTATTTCGAATATAACGGCTCCAACTCTTACGCCCACGACAGCTACCAGGCCGTACGCTTCAACAAGAGTGGCGACCGCTACATCTATATGCTCGAAGATAAGAGCAACGGTATCGGCACCCTCTCCCTTTGGGCTCGTGCTTGGGGCTCCGACTCCAACGACTGCGTGCTGAAGATTTCCACTTCCGACGACAGCGGCACAACTTGGACAGAAATTACAACTATCACCGTTAAGGCCGCAGGCTCAAGCAACGCCTACGCCCAATATACAGCCTCAATCCTGCAGCCCGGCTTGCAGCGCCTGAAAATTGAACAAACCTCCGGCGCACGTTGCATGATTGATGATATCGCTCTCTCAGATATGCACGTTTCAGGCATCGAAGTTGTTAACGCAACCCTCGACTACCATAGCTGGGACGCCTACCCCGTTGGCCATAGCCTCGTAATCGAAAACAACGATCCCTCCAACAGTTTCCGCGTCTACTCGCTCGACGGCAAACAGGTGTTCAACGGCAAGCTGAAAGTTGGCACTCGCTCACTCCAGCTTCCCGCCGGCCTCTACGTTGTAGCTGTAAATGACTTCTCTCGCCGCGTTCTCGTAAAATAATGCCCGAAAGGATCATCGAAAATTAATGACTAAATGAACCGCAAAGATTTTGAAATAATGGCTCCTGTCGGGAGCTACGAAAGCCTACGCTCTGCTATCAACGCCGGCGCCGACGCCGTTTATTTCGGCGTGGAAGGGCTGAACATGCGCTCCCGCTCCAGTGTCAACTTTACCCTCGACGACCTTCGCCGTATCGCCGATATCTGCGACGAACACGGCGTAAAGTCCTACTTGACGGTCAACACCATCATCTATGACGAGGATATGGCAAAGATGCGCTCCATCATCGACGCTGTTGCCGTTTCCGGAATCTCTGCCATCATCGCCTCTGATATGGCTGCTATCCTCTACGCCCGTCAAAAGGGTGTAGAGGTGCATATTTCAACCCAGCTAAGTATCTCCAACACCGAGATGGTGCGTTTCTACGCCCAATATGCCGATGTAGTAGTGTTGGCGCGCGAGCTGAACCTCGACCAGGTGAAAGCTATCCACGACGCCATAATCCGCGATGATATCCGCGGCCCCCACGGCGAACTTATCCGCATAGAGATGTTCTGCCACGGTGCGCTCTGCATGGCTGTCTCCGGAAAATGCTATCTTAGCCTTCACGAAATGAACTCCTCGGCCAACCGCGGGGCGTGCACCCAGATTTGCCGCCGCGGCTATACCGTCACCGACCGCGAAACCGGCGACCAACTCGACATCGAGAACAAGTATATCATGTCGCCCAAAGACCTCAAGACAATCCACTTCCTCAACAAGATGGCTGATGCCGGAGTGAGAGTGTTCAAGATTGAGGGACGTGCGCGCGGACCGGAGTATGTAGATATCGCTGTACGCTGCTACAGCGACGCCCTGCAATCGCTCTGCGACGGCACCTACACCGAAGAAAAGATAGCTCATTGGGACTCGGAACTCGCGAAAATCTTCAATCGCGGATTCTGGAACGGCTATTATCTCGGCCAACGCCTCGGCGAATGGTCAGCGAAATATGGCTCATCGGCAACCCGCGTAAAAGAATATCGCGCCAAAGGTGTACGCTACTTCTCGAAACTCGGCGTAGCAGAGTTCTATATGGAGGCCGGCGAGCTTAACAAAGGGGATGAAATCGTAATCACCGGACCAACTACCGGCACCCTCATCCTGACGCTCGACGAAATCCGAGTAGACCTCAAGCCGGTTGATACGGTCCATAAGGGAGAATCCTTCTCTATCTCCGTTCCCTCAAAGATTCGCCCCTCGGATAAGCTATATTTCTGGCGTCCGCTCGACAAGGAATAACCCGCCCGATTAAAGAATAGAAATCAACACATATACCAATATTTTTTTATATAGCGGGTATTTAGTAATTTTGCATACAGATTAATATTTAACGGTATCGTTTATGAATAAGGAGGACAAGCTGAAGCTGGGCGAGAGAGTTCGCCAACTTCCGCTTACGTTGAAAAATTATTTTACAAAACCGCAAGTTTGGGGATTCTTTGTATCTCTGGCTGTGATCGCCATCCTGTCGATAGCCTTTTTCCATCCCGACGCATCGCTGGGTAACCAGTTGCGCCAACACGATATGCAGCAAGGCGCGGCTATCGGTCAAGAGGTTAAAGAATATCTGCAGAACAATCCCGGCAGCGAAGAGCCCCGCTGGACCAACTCCTTATTCTCCGGAATGCCGACATTCCAGATATCCCCCTCTTACCCCTCCGACGGGCTGTTTAGCTGGATAACCACCCTCTACGGAGCCGGACTGCCCGCCCCCTCGAATCTGCTGTTTATGATGATGACCGGCATGCTGATTATGCTGTTGGCCATGAAAGTTAGATGGTACTACGCGCTCATCGGAGCCGTAGCCTGGGGATTCTCCTCCTACTTCGTAATTATTATCGGAGCCGGACATATCTGGAAATTTGTAACCTTGGCATATATTCCTCCGACAATCGGCGGTATCATAATGGCATATCGCGGACGCTGGCTGGTAGGTAGCGCCCTGGCTGCCCTATTCGCAATGCTGCAGATTCAGAGCAACCACGTGCAGATGACCTACTACTTTCTGTTCGTAATCCTCTCGGTTATTATCTGCTATGCCATCGACGCTTGTCGCCGCAAGAAATATGGCCGTTTCGGCAAGGCTACAGCGGCATTAGCCGTGGCTGCCGTATTAGCTGTATGCGCCAACCTGCCGAGCCTTTACAACACCTATAAATACTCTAAAGAATCGATGCGCGGCAGCCATACAGAGCTGACCGTACCCGATGCAGACAAACAAGCTACCGGCGGCCTCGACCGCGATTATATCACCCAATACAGCTACGGCCGTTCGGAATCGCTCTCACTGCTCATTCCGAATATCAAAGGTGGTGCGTCGGCACGTCCGTCGCAGGGACAGATGGTGCCCACCTCCGTCATGGAGGTTGAAGGAGCTGCCGACAAAACCGGCTACCTCAACCAAGGGGAAATGCAATATATCAGCCAGTATGTAAGCCAATATTTCGGAGAACCGGAAGGCACAAACGGCCCGGTTTACGTAGGCGCTATTATCGTAGCCCTCTTCCTGCTCGGTTGCTTCATTGTACGCGGTCCGCTGAAATGGGCGCTCCTGGCGATGACATTGCTCTCTATCTTCCTCGCTCTCGGGCGCAATATGCAATGGTTTACCGACCTGTTTATCGACTATGTGCCGATGTACAGCAAATTCCGCACGGTTGAAAGTATCCTGGTTATTGCCGAATTTACCATGCCGGTATTGGCAATCCTTGCCCTGCAGAAACTGCTGACCACCCGCAAACCCTTTGAGCGCTATTTCCGTCCGCTCTGCATCAGCTTCGGCATCACCGCCCTAATCTGCCTCGCCGGTTATCTGATGCCCTCAATCTACGGTCCGGCTATTTCCGAAGGGGATATTCAACTGTCAAACATGATTGGCCAGCAACTGCAATACGCCGGTTATCCCGCTGATTTAGTGTCGCAGTTCTCTATCAATAATCCCAACATTGCTCAAGCTGTAACGGATATCCGCTACGGCATGGTAGCCTCCGATTCGATGCGCTCACTGTTGCTGATATTGGCAACCTTCGCCGTTCTGATGCTCTGCATGAAAGGAAAATGCAAAGCATGGCAGGGCGCAACCATCATCGGCCTGCTGATCGTTATCGACCTTTACGGTGTAGACAAACGCTACTTGAATCATGACAGCTTCTGTCCGCCCGAATTGTCGGCCACCGATCCCTTCCCCTTGAGCGATAACGACCGCCAGATTCTTGCCGACACCGCGATGAACTATCGTGTGATGGACGTAGCACATTTCTATCAGGCAGCCCCCTCCTACCATCATAAGATGATTGGTGGTTATCATGCAGCCAAGCTTACCCGCTATCAAGACCTTATCGACCGCCATCTTAGCCATTTCACCTCAGGCGAAGAGGTTACAGAGGCCGATTTCAACGTCTTGAATATGCTGAACGCTAAATATTTCATCTCCGGCGACAATTCACTGATGGTGAACCCCGCAGCCCTCGGCAATGCATGGTTTGTCGACTCAATCAGCTATGCAGAAACCCCCGATGAAGAAATGGCGATGCTCAGCGTTATTGACCCGGCTACTTCGGCCGTTGCCGATAAGAAATTCGCGAAAGTGCTCGGAGAAAATGTCAAGCCGAAAGCCGTTGGCGACACTATCTTCGAAACCTCGTATAGCCCCGCAGCCCTCACCTACTCCGCCACCTCTGCTAAAGGCGGTTTAGCTGTCTTCTCTGAGGTTTATTTCCCCTGGGGTTGGGAAGCTACCATCGACGGCAAACCGGCCGAAATTGGGCGCGTAAATTACATTCTGCGTGCTATTGCCGTTCCGGCAGGACATCATAAGATTGAAATGCGCTTTTCTCCTCGCTCGGTAACCACCACCGTAGGCGTAGCCCGCACTGCCGTATGGATTATCTACCTGCTGTTAGGCCTGTCGGTAATCGCCCTACTCCTCTTCCCTAACCGTAAAAAAGAAGATTAACGAAGGATATGGGCAAGTTACATCATATATTAAGCTGGCCCCGCCGTTACCGCACGAGTTGCGGTTTCGGTGTCCATTCTCCATTCGCCTACGAATTTATTACCAAGGTACTCTGCGACTATAACGCCTACTACTACGCCTATCCCGAGATTGACGCCGTATGCGGCAAGTCACGCCGCGATGCGCTGATTGTCAACCTGAAGTTCTCGTCGATAGATTATGACTACCACGAAGCGCGCATGTTGTTTCGAATGTTATGCTACTTCAACCCTAACAATGTAGTAGAAATCGGCGGCGGAAATGAAGTAGGACGCACAATTACCGAACGCGCTATCCCCCACGCTACGCTGCAAGGCTGGTCGCGCGACCAACAGATTTCTATCCCTGAGGAGAATTCGCTGTTTATCATCGTCAACTTTCTGACGGAAGAGAATTTCACTCTGATTCGCAGCTACATTATGGAGTCGCTGAATCGTCAGAGCCCGGTTGTTGTCTTCTTCAGGAATATGCATCTAAAGCGTGTCGGCAAACTGTGGCGAGAGATTAGTGCCGTAATGAATCGCGGAATGAGTTTCCACGATAATATCTCTTGTATCTACGTTGCCAACCCGAAACTCCCCCGCCAAGATTATGAACTAACCTTTTCATGAGAAGCATTGACGACATAGCGCGCTTGCGCCGCTCTTTTCTCGGATATTTAACCCTCCAGAAAGGGTTATCGGAAAACACACGCGACGCATATGCTATGGATGTCGACAAGCTGCTCAATTGGTTGGCAGATTCGAAGCAAACATCGTTGCGAAGCGTCGACTATCCTATGCTCCAGGAGTTCATGGCTGAAGTGCATGACCTTGGAATTGCCGTACGTTCGCAAGCCCGCCTGGTCAGCGGCATTAAGCAGTTTTTCCACTATCTGCGCATCGAAGGTTTTATCGAAACCGATCCTGCCCTACTATTAGAGGTGCCGCATATCGGCAAGCATCTGCCGGAGGTACTGACGGTTGAAGAAATAGACGCCATGATAGCCGAAATCGACCTATCCACCCCCGAAGGCGTGCGCAACCGTGCGATTATTGAGACTATATATGGGTGTGGTCTGCGTGTTTCGGAATTGGTCAATCTTGAAATATCGAAAGTATATTTCAACGAGCAATATCTCATAGTTGAGGGTAAAGGGAGTAAGCAGCGCCTAGTGCCGATGTCGGAGGTTGCCATTGAGCGAATCAAGGAATATATGGCTGAAGTGCGCTCCAAGATTGAAGTAAAGCCGGGAGAGGACAATATACTATTCTTAAATCGCCGTGGTTCGCGTTTAACGCGCCAAATGATATTTACCATCATCCGACGTTTAGCCGCAGCAGCGAACATTAAAAAGACCATTTCGCCCCATACTCTTCGCCACAGCTTCGCCACCCATCTATTAGAAGGGGGCGCCAACCTACGCGCCATTCAGCAGATGCTAGGGCACGAATCTATTGCTACCACCGAAATCTATCTACATCTCGACACCGGCATGCTGCGTAGTCAGATTCTCCAGCACCATCCCCGCAATTCGGTTAATCACTAAATAACCATCATTCAAAGAGCCACTGCTCCCCTACCATTAGGATATAAAAAAATAGGGTGGCCATCCTGCCACCCTATCAACACGCCATTGCTCATTTATAGCGTAAGAGTTTCGATCTATATTCTTGAAACTTGTCCGCTAAAGATCTTTATATATTGACGTTACCCTACAACGATATTGATAATCTTGTTGGGCACTACAATTACCTTACGAATAGTTTTACCTTCAATCCATTTAGCGGCTTCAGGCGATGCGAGAGCCATGCTCTGCAGGTCGTCGTTAGAGGTGCCGGGCGCTACGGATAAGGTAAAGCGGGCTTTACCGTTGAAGGAAACCGCGATATTTACGGCATCGGCCTTCAGATATTCTTCGTTCCATTCGGGCCATTGTGCATCGCAAACCGAGCCTACTTCTTTACCCTCAGCCAGTGCGTGCCAGAGCTCCTCGGCAACGTGAGGTGCAAACGGAGCTAACAGAACAGCCAGGTGGGTCAGCACTTCGCGGTTGTGGCAGTTGAGCTTGCTGAGCTCATTTACGCAGATCATGAAGGCTGAAACCGAAGTGTTGTAAGAGAAAGTCTCAATATCACCGGTAACTTTCTTGATAAGAGTGTGGATAGCCTTCAGAGCATCGCGCGAAGCAGCTTCGTCGGTCACCAACCATTGTTCACCCTTATAGTAGAGGTTCCACAGTTTCTTGATAAAGCGGTTAACGCCGTCGATACCATTAGTATCCCAGGGTTTGCTCTGTTCAACCGGACCGAGGAACATTTCATAAAGGCGGAGAGTGTCGGCGCCGTAGCGTTCAACTATATCATCGGGGTTCACCACATTGAACATTGATTTCGACATCTTTTCAACAGCCCAACCGCAAACGTATTCACCGTTTTCGAGAACAAATTCAGCGTTGGCATATTCCGGACGCCAACGACGGAAAGCTTCGGTGTCGAGGCGGTCGTTTGAAACGATGTTTACATCAACGTGGATGGGTGTGGTATCGTAATCCTTCTTCAGACCTGCTGATACGAAGGTGTTGGTATCTTTGATACGATAAACGAAGTTGCTTCGTCCCTGAATCATACCCTGGTTTACGAGCTTCTTGAAGGGCTCATCCTTGCAGACAGCGCCCAGGTCGAAGAGGAACTTGTTCCAGAAACGAGAGTAAATCAAGTGGCCGGTAGCGTGTTCTGTACCTCCAACATAGAGGTCAACTTGCTGCCAATATTCATTAGCTTCCTTCGAAACGAGGGCTTCGTGGTTGCGGGGATCCATGTAGCGCAGATAGTAGGCTGATGAACCTGCAAAACCGGGCATGGTGTTGAGTTCAAGAGGATAACCATCTTCAGTCTGCCAGTTTTCGGCACGGCCCAGGGGGGGTTCGCCGGTTTCGGTGGGAAGATATTTATCGATTTCGGGGAGCTGCAACGGCAGTTTATCGAAGGGGAGCATTGTGGGCACACCGTCCTTGTAGTAAACAGGGAAAGGTTCACCCCAATAGCGCTGACGCGAGAAGATAGCGTCGCGCAGACGGTAGTTAACTTTTACTCTACCTATACCCTCTTGTTCGATGAATTTCTTAGTCTTAGCGATAGCTTCTTTAACATCTAAACCGTTGAGGTTCAGCTTATCGGAAGCCGAGTTGATCATCTTACCTTCCTTAGCGTCGAAGCTTTCTTCGCTAACATCCGCACCTTCAATCAGCGGGATAATGGGGAGATCAAATTTGCGCGCAAAAGCGTAGTCGCGGCTGTCGTGGGCAGGTACGGCCATGATGGCTCCTGTTCCGTAACCGGCAAGTACATAATCGCTAACCCATACAGGTATCTTCTTGCCTGACAGCGGATTAACGGCATAAGCACCGGTAAACACACCGGTAACTTTCTTATCGGTCATACGTTCGCGCTCGGTCTTATGCTTGATTTCGTTACGGTAATCGGCAACGGCTTGGCGATGCTCTTCGGTGGTTACCATATCAACATATTTGCTTTCAGGCGCAAGCACCATGAAAGTTACACCGAACACGGTGTCGGCACGTGTAGTAAAGATTGTCATCTCAACGTCGGAGTTGTCAATCTTGAACTGCATTTCCGCACCTTCGCTACGTCCGATCCAGTTGCGCTGAGTTTCCTTGATAGAATCGCTCCAATCGAGAGTATCCAGGCCTTCGAGCAGACGAGGAGCATAAGCGCTGACGCGCAGACACCACTGATACATCAGTTTCTGCTCTACGGGATAACCGCCACGAATCGATAAACCTTCGCTAACTTCATCGTTGGCAAGCACGGTGCCAAGTTTCGGACACCAGTTTACCATTGTGTTGCCGAGATAAGCGATACGATAGTTCATCAAGGCGTCGGAACGTTCCTTATCCGACATCGCTTTCCATTGGTCGGCAGTAAATTTCAGCGGCTTTGTTTCAGCGGCTGTATGTCCTTCAGAACCGTTAGCAGCAAAGTATGCTTCGAGCTGAGCGATGGGCTTTGCTTTTTGCTCTTTTGTATCGAAATAGTGGTTAAACATTTCGATGAAGGCCCACTGTGTCCACTGATAATATTCAGGGTCGCAGGTGCGGATTTCGCGGTCCCAATCGTAGCAGAAGCCTATACGGTCGAGCTGGCTGCGATAACGAGCGATATTTTCGGTTGTAGTTTTTTCGGGATGTTGGCCGGTCTGGATGGCATACTGCTCAGCGGGCAAACCATAAGCATCGTAGCCCATGGGATGGAGCACATTGAAGCCTTTCAGACGTTTATAGCGAGCATAGATATCGCTGGCGATGTAACCCAGAGGGTGACCTACGTGCAGACCTGCGCCCGAGGGATACGGGAACATGTCGAGTACATAGTACTTGGGTTTTCCGGGTACTACTTCTGTATGATAAACCTTGTTATCTTTCCAGAACTGCTGCCAGCGGCTTTCTATTTGTTTGTGATTATAATCCATGTTAATATATTATTTGCTCATTTCAAGCATTCGATCGATCGGACGGATTGCTTTACGAGCTATTTCGGGGTCTACTTCAATTACGGGTGTCATATCGCGCAAGCAGTTGCGGAGCTTTTCGAGGGTGTTGAGCTTCATAAAGCTGCAATTGTTGCAAGCGCAACCAGCCTGTTCGGGAGGCGCCGGGATAAATTCTTTACCGGGACACTGCTGACGCATCTTATGCAGGATGCCGCTTTCGGTTGCGACGATAAACTCTTTCGCATCGCTATCTTTAGCATACTGCAGAAGTGCGGCGGTTGAACCTACATGATCGGCAAGCAGCGTAACGGCTTTCTTACATTCGGGGTGAACCAACAACTTTGCCTGCGGATGTTCCTGCTTTAGGCGGATAATTTCTTGCAGAGAGAACTGCTCATGAACGTGGCAAGCGCCATCCCATAGCAGCATATTTCTTCCGGTTTGGCTATTGATATAATTGCCAAGGTTGCGATCCGGGCCGAAGATTATCTTTTCATCTTGCGGCAGCGCTTCTACAATTTTACGAGCATTCGATGAGGTCACTACTACATCGGTCAGCGCCTTGACGGCAGCTGAAGTATTGACATAGCTAACAACCGTATATCCTGGGTGATCTTTTACGAATTTTTCAAACTCGTCGGCCGGACAAGAGTCAGCCAACGAACAGCCGGCTTCTAAATCGGGCACCAGCACCGTCTTTTCGGGGCACAGAATCTTAGCGGTTTCGCCCATAAAGTGAACTCCGCAGAGCACAATCACTTTATTTTCCAGACCCCTCGCCTTCTGAGCCAGCGCCAACGAGTCGCCGACAACGTCTGCTAAGTCTTGAATTTCGCCTTCGGTATAATAATGCGCCATAATAGCTGCATCCCGCTCTTTCTTGAGTTGGAGAATTTCGGCTATCAAGCTTTCTTTTTCTTTTTCCATCTTTGTTGTAGCGTTGAAATAGCGTTGCAAGCCTCTCCTTTTTGTGGTTTTTCTCCCTATCGCAAAGGATATAATTTGCTATCTGCAAAATTACTCATTTTTTCGCCATTTTCCAAAACCTCTCCCCCATTTCTCCCGCAATAAAATTAATAGTCCAATATCAGCAACAGCTGTTCATTTACTATAAACCTAAGTCTGTTATCATTTTCTTTATAACGTCAACATTTATCGTCGAGTAATCAGATTTATCATAAATATCCATGAGAAAGACACAACCTTCATTTGCTGCTGCCACTATGGTATAAGTTATTACCCTTGCACCACCTGATTTACCCCTTCCTTTAGAAGTTATTGTCATTCTTATTTTGCGAATACCCGGAAATAATTCATCACCTTGAAATGGATTAGTCTGTAAAGATTTGGTAAATTCCAAAATATCCATTTTTAAAGATCTATGCCGCTTAGCAAGGGTCTTAAATGAACGTTCAAAGTTTGGTGTAGGTATAACGTCAAAGTTCATTTAGCATATCATCAATAGTTCTACGAGGCAGTTTACCGTCTTGAATCATTTTTACTTGCTTTAGTCCCTGACAAATACGCGAAGTCAATGTATCTTCAGAACTAATAGGAGTAATTTTAAAATGGCCATATCTAGAAGTGAGCACTATAGCTTGCCCATTCCTCGCTGCGCCAAGGTATTTACCTTGGTTAGACCTAAATTCTCGTGCTGATACTATCTGCATACTTCTTTTATTTGGTGCTACAAAAATAACGGTCTATAGCCAAAATGGCAACCAAATTATTGTTTTTTAACTTTTATTAGAGGCGGGAGAATTTGTAGGTGAAGCCGATGGAGAGGATTTCCTTGAACTGCCAATGGCGCCAACTTGAGTTTTCATCAACGTTGGTTTGCGAGTCGTAGCGCAAATGAGCGTAGATTTTTGTTGACATGAAGCGATTGATGGTAAAGTCGATCGTATGCTCCCAGTCGCCTTGGATATAGGAATAGTCGGTGAAGGCGAATAGTCGCGAGGTGTAACTGATGTTATACGTTAGGTTCCACTTCCAGTTTAGCTCGATCGACGAACCGTATTCGCTTTTTGTAGTATGCCCTTCATCGATGCCGAACGATGTCGGGTCGAGGTTGGGGTTAGTACAGGTCTTTAGGTTGTAGCTGAAGGGGGCTATAGAGGCTGAGAAGTTAAAAGTTTTGCGTTTGTTCTCGTAGGAGTATGTCATACCGACACCGACGTTCAATTCGGCAGGCGACAGGAAGGCAGCTACCATCTCTTGTGAGTTTACCTTATAGCTATTCAGCAACTGGGTTTTGAACTGCCCGGTCACAGAGTAGTACCAGCGATTGAAAGCTTTCAGTCCGATTTTGGTATTGACCTGGAGAATGTCTTCCGAGATGTTATATTGATGGATCGAATCTTCGGGGGCATTGTTCAATCCGAGTTTATAAGAGACGCTTGTTTCGAAGATCACTTTCTTATAGAATTTCGGATTGAGTTTAACGTCGTAAAGCACGTTGAAAATCATGTTGAGATTTGAGTTACCACCCTGATACCAGTTTGGAGAAATATAGGCTTGAGAGAACTGCAAACCTCCGTCAAAACTGTTAAGCCAATTGATGCGATTTGTTTTCCTGTCGGGCACCACATCTTTCATCGTTTCGCGCGGCGCTTCACGAAATTCTTCAATGGTCAGTTTGGCTGTTGAAGGATCGATATTCATCACGAATTTTTTTGGCGGACGCGGCATAGTAGCCATGTTGTAACGGACTATCTCGGGATTGTCGATCATCACCTGCTGGAGGAAATATTTTTGGCGATTATTTTTCTTTACGAGACGGTCGAAAAATGAAGTGGGAGTGCCCTCTTCAGGGAAGGCTTCCGTAAGAGGATTTCCGGCCTTTTCGGAGAGGAACATATCGTAGCTATCGAACACCAACGGAAGGGTGGTGATTGAGCTAAACATTCGGTCGGAAACATTGATGGTTGTATCGGTCGGAAGAGTCATTCCCGGGAGCACTACTTTTCCCCCTTGAGAGTCGCCGGGAACAGCCACAGTTTCACCATCGACAATGAACTCGTCGAAGAGGGTTTGAGCAGCCATTTTTTCAGCACAGAAAGTTCCGCCAAGGAGTAAGGTTGAAACTGCGATTATGATACTTTTCAAATTTCTATAGTACAACTTCATTTCAATCAATCTTTATGGATGGAGGAAAGTAATTCCAATCAATTTTACCGTAATGCAAAGTTACATTATTTCCGACGGTTCTCCAAGCAAGATGCGAAGAGTTTTCAACATTCTTTTTTATATATAGTTTTCTATTAAAGAAAATTGAAAATTTTATTTTCCGAAATTCAAAAATCCCTCAGAATAATAAATGTCGTTGATAACCTCTATAACTTTTCGTTGATTTATTTGCTTTTTAGGGTTATCGACATCGCCATTAACTATATCAACATACTATCAACATAAACCATGCTGTAAATCAGTAGCTTGCGAGGTTATCAACATGGTGTTGATAACTTTATCAACTGATAACTTCATAGTTGTTAATAGTTGATAAACCCCGAAAATAGTGTTGAAACATGGCTTGAAAACTTGGTTTGAGATTATTTGGAGATATGCTATGGCTTATATATACAATAGCGAAAATGGCGTTGTCAAGGTTTCGGAGATTTTATTGTTATTGAGTTTTCAACTCGGTTTTCAACAGAGTTATCAACAGTTATCAACATGGAAAAAATAGCTGCAAGATGTAGAAAAGTCAGCTCCGAAAAATAAAAAAACAGGTGGCTTTTGGCCACCTGTCAGATCCGATCCTCATGTTATACTTGAGGGTGGAGTACCCAATAAGGAAGGAACCGGATTATATGTTCTCGATGTAAAATAATAGACCGTTTTGGGGCTATTATTTTAATGCTGATGGGAGCAGTTCGCAGAGGGTTGGATGGGGGTGAATTGCCTCCAAAATTGCGCTGGTCGGAAGGCCTGCCGAGATGGCAAGTGATGCCTCCATAATGAGGTCGGAGGCGTGGGTTCCGAGGATGTGACATCCGAGTATTTTCGGCTCTTTTTCATTGTCCGAAATTACCATTTTTACGAGGCCTTCGGCTTCGCCTAAAGTGAGGGCTTTTCCGTTGGAGCGGAAGGGAAGTTTTACGCATCTAAAACTTAATCCTTGGGCTTCGGCTTGCTCTTCGGTGAGGCCTGTTGAAGCGGCTTCGGGAACGGTAAAAACAGCGGCTGGAACGGGGGTAAGATCGTTGGAAATTCCCATTACTCGGCGGGCTTGAGCGGAGGCTGCATGGGCTAATTGGCAGATGCCGTTGCAGTCGCCAATGGCGTAAATTCCGGGGATTGTTGTCATGAAATTTTCATCAACAACTATACCTTTTCGGCCTATTTCAACGCCCAGTTCGGCTAATCCTTCGGGCACTACAGCGCGCCTTCCGACAGCCATCAAAACCTTTTCGCCTTGGGCTTCGCCGGGCTTGTTTTTTGCGCTATATTTTACGGTAAGCAAAGAGCTGTCGGCAGCTTTTCCTACGGCTTCAGCAGCAGCACCTACGCAGAATTTCACACCGCGTTTTGCCATTGCCGAGCGTAGACGTTTAGCGATATCGCGGTCGAATCCGGGAAGAATTTCCTTGCAAAATTCAACAACGGTAACGTCGCATCCGAAGGCTGAATAGATAGAAGCAAATTCCAAACCGATAACTCCACCGCCAATAATAACCATTGATTTTGGCTTGTCGGTAAGGTCGAGAAGTTCGTCGGAGGTCATGCAAAGTTCAGCGCCGGGGATAGGGAGCTGAGCAGGTTTTGAACCTGTAGCAACGATGATTTTCGGGGCGATAAACTTTTCGCCTTCAACGTCTATCATGTTGGCGGATTCGAAACGAGCTTTGCCTATTTTGACGTCGGCACCACCTACAACGGCTGTGACGGCTTCGCGCAGTTGGGCTACTACCTGGTTTTTACGCTCTACGATGCGGGTGAGATCTACTGTAACGGTGCTGTCGGCAATATCTACGCCGAATTCGCTGCTGCGAGCGATTTCGAGCACAGATTCGGCCGAGCGGCAGAATGTTTTCGTAGGGATACAACCGCGGTTGAGGCATGTGCCACCCAGTTCGCGGGCTTCAACCAGGAGGGTTTTCAGTCCCTGCTTAACGGCTATGGCGGCGGCGGGATACCCCGCCGGGCCTGCGCCTATAACGATTAAATCGTAATTATTCATAGAGAGGGATTAAAGCATGTCGTAGGTTAAAACCGGATTGAGAGCTGCGGCGGTATCGTCGGGATGGGTAATCGGGGTGAGGTTCGGAGCCGATTTTACTGTTTCGGGTTCTTCAGAGGCTTCACGTGCGATTTCACGCATGGCGGCGATAAATTCGTCGAGGGTAGCTTTTGATTCGGTTTCGGTAGGCTCGATCATCAGCGATTCGTGGAAGAGGAGCGGGAAGTAGATTGTCGGGGCATGATAGCCGAAATCTAACAGGCGCTTGGCGATGTTGAGCGTTGTAACTCCGGTCGATTTATCTTTCAGGCCGTCGAATACGAATTCGTGTTTCGAGAGACCATCGATCGGGAGGAGATATACGTCCTTAAGGGCTTGCTTAATGTAGGTTGCATTAAGCGTAGCCAGGCGGCCGGCTTCCATCAGGCCTTCGCTACCGAGGGTTAGGATATAGGCAAGGGCACGGGCCTGAACGGCGAAGTTGCCTAAGGTTGCAGAGATAGAGCCGAGGGCGGTCGGGGTATATTCGATAGAATAGCGTTGCTGGGCGTTTTCGTTGCATACCACACGCGGATTTGGCAGGAATTGCTCCAAGCCTTTGCGTACACCTACAGGACCGGCACCGGGGCCACCACCGCCGTGAGGCGTTGAGAAGGTCTTGTGGAGGTTGATGTGCATTACGTCGAAGCCGATATCGCCGGGACGAGCTACGCCCAACATCGGGTTGAGGTTGGCTCCGTCGTAGTACATTAAACCGCCTGCCTTATGCACCATAGCGGCGATCTGCGGGATGTTTTTCTCGAAGATACCGAGGGTGTTGGGGTTGGTCAGCATCATTGCGGCAACGGTGTCGTCGAGCAGCGGTTCGAGGTCGGCAACGTCGACGGTGCCGTCTTCGTGGCTCTTAACTTCTACGATTTCGAGGCCGCAAACGGCAGCAGATGCGGGGTTGGTGCCGTGAGCTGAATCGGGAACGATTACTTTGCGACGTTTTTCGAATTCACCGCGAGAGGCGTGGTAGGAGCGGATTACCATCAGGCCGGTAAGTTCGCCGTGAGCGCCGGCGAAGGGGTTGAGGGTGAATTCCGACATACCGCCGATTTCGCAGAGGGCTTTCTGGAGGTTCCAGTAAAGGCCGAGAGCGCCTTGAGTAGCGTATGCTGGGGTTGAGGGGTGGAGCCCGACAAAAGCGTTGTGGACAGCCATCTCTTCGTTGATTTTGGGGTTATACTTCATCGTGCAAGAGCCGAGAGGATAGAACCCGGTGTCGACGCCAAAGTTGTTGGTCGACATGTTGTTATAGTGTCTTACAGCCGTCGGTTCATCAACCTCGGGGAGCTTGAGATCGGATGTGCGGAGCATTGCGTCAGGCAGGGGAGTGGCGGTAACGTCGGCAGCTGAGATGCCGCTTTTTGGGAGGGCGAAACCGTTACGACCTTCGCGCGAAAGCTCGAATATCAGTTTTCCGTAAACTTCTCTGTTCATTTCAATAAATTTTTCGGTTTACCAATTAAAAGAAAACCAATTATTTGCAAGATTTTGCAATTTCAACCAGTCGGTCAACATCTTCGCGGGTCTGCATTTCGGTAGCGGCCATCAGGATAGCGTGGTCGTCAACTTTCACGCCGGGGAGGATTCCCTGGGCCATGCAGGCGTCGATAAGAGTGTCGACGGGATAGTCGGTTTCCAAGAGGAACTCGTTGAGGAACGGTTTTGCAGGGTAGCGCAGGCGAGCGCGGCCGTCGGCGGTCATCCCTTTCAGGAGATAGAGGGCTGTTGTGCGCGAAGCGTTGTTGATATCGCAGAGTCCTTTTGTGCCTGTCAGGGCCATGTAAACCGATACCCAGAGGGTCATTAACCCTTGGTTAGAACAGATATTGGAGGTTGCTTTTTCGCGGCGGATATGCTGTTCGCGGGCCTGGAGGGTCAGCACGAAGCAACGTCGGCCTTCAGAGTCGGTAGTAGCGCCGACGATACGGCCGGGCATCTTTCTCATGAGGGTCTTGGTTGTGCAGAGGAAGCCGAGATACGGGCCGCCATAGCTCAGGGGGATACCGAGGGATTGAGCGTCGCCGCAAGCGATGTCGGCACCGAGGTCGCCGGGCGTTTTCAGTACGGCCAGATCGGAGGCAATGCAGTTTACAATCAGCAGGGCTTTGTAGCTGTGGCAGAGGTCGGCCAGGCCGTTATGGTCTTCAATAATACCATAATAGTTGGGCGACGGAACCAATACACCGGCAACTTCTTTAGCGTGGGCTTCGAGGAGTTTCGTCAGCTCGCTGCGCGAGGTTTCGCCATCAACGGCGGGAATTGTCAGCAGGTCGATGCCGTGGAAGTGGGCATAGGTGTCAACAACGCGGCGAACGGCGGGGGAGAGGGTCTCCGATACTAAAACGAGGTTGCGCTTGCGTTGGGCTGCAACTGCCATCATAACGGCTTCGGCGGTAGAGGTTGCTCCGTCGTACATTGAGGCGTTGGAGATTTCCATGCCTGTAAGGCGCGCCATCATTGTCTGATATTCAAAGATATACTGGAGCGTACCCTGCGAGATTTCCGGCTGATAGGGGGTGTAGGCGGTCAGAAATTCCGAACGAGAAGCGATAGATTTTACGGCAGCGGGGCAGGCGTGGTCGTAGAATCCGGCGCCGGCGAAGCAAACGTCGACGGGGCGGTTGTCGCGAGCCATGCGGTCGAAGAAACGTCTTACCGATGTTTCGTCCATCCCTTCCGGCAGTCGGTAGGGTTCTTTAAGGCGTAATGATGGGTCGACGTCGGCATAAAGGTCGTCGAGCGATTTAACGCCACATCGGTCGAGCATCTCGTTGATGTCGGCAGGTGTATGGGGAAAGTATCTGTGCATATTAAAGTTTTTCAATGGTTAGTCATCGCCTGTGATGGGGCGGTGAACATTACGCAATGATGAATTTGGTATATCCTCAACGCCTCAAAATCGGTTGGTTTTGAGGGCGCTGAGGATTTGTAGGGTAGTGGTGAGAGGGGATTAGTGCTCAGCAGCGCAGAAAGCGTCGTAAGCGGCCTGATCCATAAGGTCGTTGAGTTCGTCGGGGTCGGAGAGGGTAATGGCAACAATCCAGTTGGCCATTGCATCGGCGTTGATGAGACGGGGATCGTCTTCGAGGGCGCTGTTAACTTCAACAACTTCGCCTGAAACGGGAGCGATAAGGTCGGAAGCGGCCTTTACACTTTCGATAGCACCGAAGTCTTCACCTTTTTCGAGTTCGTCGCCTTCAGCGGGCATATCAACGTAAACAACGTTGCCGAGCTGCTTCTGAGCGTAGTCAGAGATACCGATGTAGGCTTTGTCGTCCTCAACGCGGACGTATTCATGAGTTTTGCTGTAGTATACCATGGTTCTATTTTATTTTTTATATGATTTTTTGAAGAATTTCTTGCCGCATACGGTTGCGGGGAACACTTTGCGGCGCACCTGTACTTGCAGGTCGGTGCCGATCTTTGCATAGCGGGCGTCGATGAGGGCCATGCAGATAGAGCGTTCGGTTGAGATGCCGCGGTAGCCGGTGGTTACCTGGCCGATAACTTCACCTTCGGGTGAGAGGACGTCGCAGCCGTGACGGGCGATGGCGCGGTCGTGGATTTCGATGCCGACAACTTTGCGTTTGGGGCCTTCTTCTTTTTGGCGGCGGAGGGTTTCAACGCCGATGAGGTTGTCTTTGTCGAGTTTAACGAACATTCCTAAGCCGGCTTCGAGCGGGGTGATGTCGTCGGAGAGTTCGTCGCCGTAGAGGGGCAGACCTACTTCGAAGCGGAGGGTGTCGCGACATCCGAGGCCGCAGGGGGTAACACCGTTGTCCATGAGTTTCTGCCAAACTTCGCGAATAAAGGCGTGAGGGCCATAGATTTCGAAGCCGTCTTCACCGGTGTAGCCTGTGCGGGAAACGAAGAGGGTGTCGCCGTTGTGGTCGATTTCTTTGAAGGTATAGAAGCCGAGTTCCTTGCAGGGGATTTGGAGCACGTTTTCCATAACGCTTTCTGCTTCAGGGCCCTGAACGGCTAATTCGCCTGTCTTTTCGCTGAGGAAGTCGAGACAAACGTTATATCCTTCAGTGTGAGATGAAATCCATTGCTCGTCTTTTTCGATGTTGGAGGCGTTGACAACGAAGAGGAAGTTGTTGTCGCCACGTTTGTAAACCAGCAGGTCGTCAACCACACCGCCGTTTTCGCGGGTCAGCATGCCGTAGAAGCACTGGCCGTTGGGGGCGCCGGTTACGTCGTTGGTGAACACGTGGTTCACGAATTTTTCGGCGTCGTCGCCGGATATGTTGATTTCGCCCATATGGGATACGTCGAACACACCGCAATGGTTGCGCACAGCGTTATGTTCGCCAACGATGCCGGCTGCATATTCGATCGGCATGTCGTAGCCTGCAAATGGGCTCATTTTGGCTCCAAGAGCTACATGGAGGTCATGGAGGCAGGTTTGTTTTAGGTTTTCGAGATTTTCGTTATCCATGGTTTGGTTCGTAAAGAATTTTGCTGTCAATGATGGGTTTATATATGCTACCTCTCGGTGCTGCTGTTGGGCAATGCATTCAGAGGTGTGATTTTCGATAGAGAGAGAAGGCCAACCCGGGAGAGGCGGGTTAGCGGGGAGAGGGGGAGAATAGAGAGGAGAAGGATTCGGCGGTTAAGCCGGCAATCACGTTGCCGGGATTAGTCGATTTCAGGGAGTTGAGGATGGCCTCGTGAGTGAAATCTACGCCGATTAAATGGTTTAGGAGTCCGTCATCGAGGTCGCTGAGCAGGAAGAAGTCTCCTTGAAGCGACACTTTGCGTATCTTCGCCGGGGAGCCTGGGTCGGCGGGGGGATCGAGGAGCACTGTCGGCGCAAATTCGCCGACGCCATCGATTCGTCGACGTTCGGGCGCGTTGTTGCTCTCAGCGCTGTTGGCAAATCTGCCCCAGATCCATTCGTCGGTGAAATATTCTTCGGCGATTTTTTCGATGGCGGCTATATCTTTCGGAGTCATAACGATCTCGGAGTCGCAGAGATGCGTGCGACAGAAGGTTTTGAACTCACTGATGGAGAGATTCGGAAGGTGTTCGCGGATAGTGGTGACGTGGCTGCGCACTGAACTTACTCCTTTAGCTTGAAGTTTGGCTGTAGATGGGGTAATAGCTTGCGACATTGTCTGCAGGTCGGCATCATAAAGCATGGTGCCATGGACAATGCTGCGTCCACGCAGATGGTAGAAGGCGTTACCGCTAACTTTTCTGTCGCCGATGATCACGTCGTTGCGCCCCGTAGTGGAGGCGTCAAGGCCGAGCTGGCAAAGCGTATCGGCTACTATCTGACAATACTTTGTGAAGGTGGTCACCACTTCCGAAGAGGCTGTGATATAACTGAACATGATGTTGTTCATGTCGGCATATACGCAACCGCCTCCGCTCTTTCGTCGGTAGGTCTGAATTCCATTGCTCTTACAGAAGTCGACGTTGAGCTCGGCACGTGGATTTTGACAGCGGCCGAAAATAACGGTAGGCTCTACTTGCCACATAAAGAAGTACTCTCCTGCGGGATAGTTGCGCGCTAAGTGCTCCTCCATAGCCAAATAGAAGGGCAATGGACGAGGTTTCCCGCCGGGAAGTTCAGGCAATGCAGCGTAGATCATATAAATTGCATTATGTTAGATTGCTTCCTAAGAAAGATTGCTTCCTAGAGAGGGCTGGTATTAGTAAAAAGTGTGATGCTAAGCACATACATCGTGTAAGCGCAGTAACATGACGCGCCAAAGTTAAAAATCTTTTTTCTTTTACCCAAATATTTTACTAATTATCTTTGCTGTTCTTTAACAGAATTTTCAGAAATTCCTCCGTTTACTATTATTGTTAAAGATTGTAAAGCGAAGATTTTGCTTGCAAAATTGGCTTAAAAAGTGTATTTTTGCAAGTATAAATGAGATGAAACGGACCTGTTTGTTATGGAAAAAGCAACGATATATGCATCTATAGAGGCTTATTGCCGTAAGCATGGACTTAGCCGCTGGCAACCGAAGGCGGCGCTGATCGATATGGATGGCACTCTTATCGATTCTATGAGGAATCATACGGCGGCCTGGAAGCGCCTTAGCGACGACTTGGGCTTGGGCGCTGAGCGCGATGAATTCTATCTTTATGAGGGGATGACGGGGCGTGCTACGATTCGTCGCCTGTTTCAGCGCGCTAAGGGGGTGGAGCCCTCTGACGAGAAGTGTGATGAACTTTACAAGATTAAGACTCGTTATTTTAATGAGTTACCGCGTGTGGCTACAATTCCCGGTGCCGACAGAATGTTGAAAACGCTGATGGATAACGATATTACGAGAGTGTTGGTTACCGGCTCGAAGCAGTTGTCGAATCTCGACAGACTTGACACGGATTTCCCGGGTGCGTTCCCCCATGATTTGCGCATCACGGCTTCAGACGTCTCTCACGGCAAGCCTCACCCTGAGCCTTATCTGAAGGGGATGCAACTTGGCATGGTTTCTGCCGTAGAGTCTATAGTAATTGAAAATGCGCCGCTCGGCGTAGAGTCGGGGGCTGCCTCCGGAGCGTTTACCCTGGCAGCTGCTACCGGGCCTATCCCTATTGAAACGCTTAAAGAGGCCGGTGCCGACTTGGTTTTTGAATCAATGGAGGAGCTTGCAGATGCTCTTCCCATTATGTTAAAGCAAAATTTTTAAGGTATGAAGAAAAATGTAGGTGTGAATTTAATGTTTACAAATCATGTTGCCGATGCTATCGACCGCGCTGTGGAGCAGTTAGGTCCGTCGTCGGTCCATGTTCTGGTTGATGTAAATACCGAGGCGTTCGTGCTGCCGCTTCTGCAGGCCGAATCGAAGGCTGTTGCCTTGGCAAAAGTTATTAGGGTTAAGGCGGGAGAGAGGTTTAAGAATCTCGACACTATGACCGAAATCTGGAAGCAGCTGGGCGAAGATAATGCTAATCGTCGCTCGGTGCTGATCAACCTTGGTGGGGGAGTGGTAACGGATATGGGTGGCTTTGCCGCCGGTACGTTTATGCGCGGTATAAGCTTTATCAATGTGCCGACAACGCTGCTCTGCGCCGTCGACGCCTCGGTAGGAGGGAAGACGGGTATCAACTTTGACGGCCTGAAGAATCAGGTCGGGATGTTCCGCGATGCCGATCTGGCTATCATCTCTACCATCTATTTCCGCACACTAACGTCGCAAGAGCTTCTTTCGGGCTATGCCGAGATGCTGAAACACGCGTTTATCAGCTCTGAAGCGCTGATAAAAAAGATGCTGACCTATGATGTCACTGATTATGACCCAGACTCCCTGCTGGAGCTGCTGGAGCAGTCGGTAGCCGTCAAAAAGCAATATGTCGAGGCTGACCATGAGGACCATGGTGCGCGCCGTGCGCTCAATCTGGGGCACACTATCGGTCACGCCTTTGAAGCCTTGGCCCTGCAACGCAAATACCCTCTGCCTCACGGCTATGCCGTAGCTTTCGGTATGGTTGGAGCGCTGGTGCTCTCGCGCATGAAGTTCAATTTCCCATCCGAACTGCTACATAATTATGTCGACTTCGTGCGCCATCATTACGGCGCGTTTGAAATCAAGTGTGACGACTATAAGCACCTGCTCCAGTTGATGCACCACGACAAGAAAAACGACCGCCAAGATGCCGTAAACTTCACCCTGCTGCGTGCACCGGGCCAAGTTGAAATCAACTCGCCCGTCAGCGATGACGACATCACCGCCGCCCTCGACATCTACCGCGACCTCCTCGGCCTCCCCTAATCCTCATCCACATCTGAGTTTACGGCCGATGTAAAGTAGCGCTCATCTCGTTTTACTGCCAACCTCTTCGAGGCTGGCTAGGGGGTGTGTGGGCTGCCTAAACCCCAGGAATCGGCTATCGAGGCTCCTGACGTCGCCTCTGCCGCCTCATC
>CAZKYD010000008.1:27953-32947 GCA_964556875.1 uncultured Alistipes sp. | reverse complement strand
TTCTTCTAAAACATAGGCAAAAATCCGCAGTTTTGCTTCTAATGCAGGGGCAAAATTCGCTGATTTCTCTTCTAAAACATAGGCAAGAGGGCGAAAATGCCATCCCGGCGGTCCGGAGTCCTGCTTAAAATAACGTGTAGAAATTTATACTATTTAGGCTGAAAATTTATAATTTTGCAAATAAAACATCTTCATATAAGCCCCACTTTGGGCTTGCTAAAAGAAAACTTCCATGATGAAACAGCTCATATCGCTCCTATTATTTCTTTTGCTTGGCGTAAATAATATGTTGTTTGCGCAAATACATGCTAACTCTAATGACGCCAACGAAAATGTTGAACGTATTATGTATGCCGAGGTTCCTAAGAAGATGAATATTAAGGATAAGATATTCATTAGGAATAGTAGCCCGTTTACAATTCTGCAAGTTGTTGTGGCAGTAGAGGAGGATGGGCAATATAATGTGTTGGGTTCAGCCTCTTATATTTCGCCGAATGGTCGTGCCGAAATCGCAAGTTTTGATAACAATAAGCTTAAGAAATTGCGCGGGAAAAAACTTGCTATCAAGGCTAAAGGGGTAAATAAAATGTTGGGAGATAGAGCAACTTCTAATTCAACGGGATTTTATGGCGGCTTCGTTGGGTTCGGTTTTGCTTCTGTTTCAAAAGAGGCTGATGTCATCCATGCTGATGATGTGAATCAACTCGACCCGGATTTGAAAGTTGTGTATGACTTCACTGTAAATCTTATGGAAGAGAGCCATGACCTATATATCAAGCTTAGTCCCACCGGCGAGAACGGGATATTTGATTTTTGATGATGGGGTCATGAATGAAATTTGAAAAAATTAAGAGTGAAAATTTTAAAATATCGCTAAAAAGCAATAACTTAGCGGTCTAAACGTTATAATAAAATAAGGGAAGGAACGCACTTGATGTAAACCCTTAAAGCTCTAATGCTAGAACTATTGTCCTAAGATGTTAAAATCACTATACCGCTCAGCTTTCGCCACATTGATGGCTACGGCTTGTTCTGTCGGCACAATGTTGGCTTTACCCGTGTCTTACTACACGTCTAATTCACTACTATCAACCGGAAAATGGGTAAAAGTGAAGGTGACCAAGACCGGTATGCAAGAAATCTCGTTTGACCAGCTTCGCGAGATGGGCTTCTCCGACCCGGAGAAGGTTGCTGTTTATGGATATTCAGGTGTTGATATCCGAAGCTATAATTTCTCAAAAGATTTGCCTGACGACCTGCCGGCCGTGCCGGTTGCCAACTATGGCGATAAGTTAGTGTTCTATGGCGTTGCCAACGAGGTTGGAGTTGACCATAACTCCCCAAGCTCGAGCCATCCCAACGACTATCGCCCGGAATTGTTGCGCAATAAGGTAAATCTCTACACGATCTACTTCCTGACCGATTCGCAGGAGCGCCAGACGGTAACAGTCTCTAACGAGGCTCCATCGACTACGTTGACCGCTCTCGACAATGCCCGTGGCCTGGAATGGTATAACTATACCAAAACTCAGCCTGCATCGATTGGCGCCTATCTGTTTGGCGATGACTTCTCGTCGGCCGACGACAAGGCTACCACAGTGTCGGTTTATCTGCCGGAATATGACCCCGACAATGGAATGGCAACATTCCTTTACGGCGTCGGTGAGCATGCTAAATCTGGCTATATTGCCGTTTCGGCTCCCGGCTCTACTACCTCGCGTGTGGCTGTAGAAGGGTATGGTAATGATGCTACCCACCTTGCCTATAACTATTCTACCGGCACGGCCTACCTTAACGGTATGACCAAGACCGATAACGATATCTATGATATTAAAATCAGCGCAGCCGCCAGTACAGACCCGGTAAGCTTCGCCGCTCTCGACTACTATGTAGTTTCATATCCGCGCACAACTAAAATCACCGATCGCGCACAAGAGGTGATGGAATTCCCCGTTGTTGTTCAGGGACAGCCCATCAAGCTTACCTCAGCAGGGTCGGTAGATGCGCTGAAAGTTTGGGAAGTGCCGACCACGGTTGGTGGTGCTACTGCCGAACTGACCGTTGGCGAGATTGATGCTGACGGAAACTACGGCTTTGTTGCCGATCGCGCAGTGAAGATGACAACCGGTGCTGCCGGTATGCACGTCGTAGTCTTCGACCCTTCGAAAGAGCTGTATCAGCCCGAATTAGTTGGCGAGATTGATAACCAGAACCTCCACGCGATGGCCACTCCGGAAATGCTGATTGTTGCATCGCCCAACTGCTACGATGCAGCGCTGCAACTCGCCGAGCTTCATCGCAAATATACAGGTTGTGATGCCGCCGTAGTCAACTTTAAGGATGTCTGCAACGAGTTTACCTCCGGCTTGCCCCACCATATGGCAGCGCGCCGCATGGCGAAGATGTTCTACGACCGCGACCCCGAAAAGTTTAAGGCATTATTACTGTTAGGCCGTGCGTTCCACGATAACACCGGAGCTACAGACACCGGCAATGAAGAATCGTTCCTCAACACGTATATCCCGATGCTCGAAAATGAAGAGACCCGCAGTTGCGGAGCTTCTCCAACCTCGTATGCAACAGATGCGACATACGCCATGCTTAACGATAATTTCGTTTTCGACCATGTGATGAGCGAGTTTCATATGCTGAAAGCTCCATTGGATATTAAGATTGGACGTGTTCCGGCATCAAGCGCCGGGGAAGCTATCGGCTATGTCAACAAGGTTGAAAAATATCTCAGCGAGCTGACCGATAAGCCTATCTATAATAAAGCGATTATTACTGCCGACCCGTATGACGGCAACCTCCACCTTGAGCAGGCGATGCAGCTCCATTCTATGATTGGTGAGCTATCACCCTCGACAATGGTCGACCAGCATTATCTTTCGCTGTATAACCCCTATGGAAGTAGTAACGAACAGATGCGTACACGCCTGGGGCAGTTGCTGAAACGTGGCGAAAGCTTGTGGGTATTCATCGGTCACTCAACCTCCGCTTCATATATCGGCGCAAATAGCCTATGGTCGGTAGCCTACGACCGCTCGGTAGAGGTAGATAATCCCCCCTTCACAATCTTTGGCACCTGTCAGAGCCAGGAACTTGATTTCCCGACACCGAGCTTGCAGGTAGAGATGTTGCTGAACACAACCGGCGGTATGATTGGCGGTATCGGTCCGACGCGCCCGGTTTATGCGCAGTATAACTTCTTCCTCGTAAACATGATGACCCGCTCATTCTATACCCAGAAGGCCGGGGCAACGATGGGAGATGTTTATCGCGATGGCCGACAGATTTATGTAGATAATCCATCGTTGATAGGGGCGAACGGCTCGAATTCGAGTGTTGCTATTAATAATATGTCGTATAACTTGGGCGGCGACCCGATGCTCCCGCTGTATATCCCCGAGAATAGCGTGAAAGTTACGGCTGTCGATTCTGCAACTCCGAGCGAATCGTTGAATTTCGATCCCTTGACAAAGCATACTATTGAAGGAAATATCTATACCTCGGAAGGGGAAGTAGACACAACGTTCAACGGCACCATGACCATGATGGTCTATGATGGCGACCATGTTGAGGACTCCTCGCTCCTGGCTGATGATAATAATGAAACGGTGGAAGTAACGCTCGACGAAACTCTATTGCAGGAAGTAAAATTCGCTGTTAAAGATGGCCATTTCTCCGGAGATGTCATGTTTGCAACTCCGGCGTATTACGGCACCGGCAACCGCGTCACCATGTATGCCGTTACCGACGATCTTACTCGCCGTGCTTCAGGCTGGCTCGACGGTGTGCTGATTAGTCAGAATCTGCCAGAAGAGGGGTCTGAGATAACTACCGCTCCCGAAATCACGTCGATGTATGCCGACGATCCTTCGTTGGCGGAAAGTGCAGCAGTACCTGCTAATTTCACCCTGTATGCAACGGTCGATCCGGGTGAAGTAGGGCTGATTGGCACCTCCGACCGCTTCGGTGGTGGCGGCGTAGTCCTGATGCTCGACGATTCGAAGAAGCTTTCAGGCGTTGATGGCTATTTCGAAGTAGACACCGACGGCACGGCAACGCTCAGCTATCCGGTTACCGAACTTTCAGATGGCTATCACACCCTGCGCTTGCGCGTTGTGAATGTCGCCGGCAACTCTACCGAACGTACGCTGACGGTAAATGTAATTAGTGTGGCATCGGCTGAGACCGTTGTAGAGCAGGAATCGCCCCGTAGCGATGTGGTTATCGACGTTAAGCATCAGCTGTCTGACCCGGCAACCGGTCGCCTGGTAATCACCAACCCGATGGGTAAGGCCGTGTTTACAACCGAAGTCAGCTCATTCCCTTACACTTGGAATATGACCGACACATCAGAATCGCCGGTAGCGAATGGCGTTTACTCAGCCGCCGTTTACTTTAATTCAGGCCGCCATTACGGCTATGCCACTCCGGCGCAGATTATCGTAGCTCGCTAAGAGAAACATTAGGCAAATACCCGGCCCTTGCCGGAGAAAAAATAGAGGCATAAGAGCATGCAATCAAAGCTCTTATGCCTCTTCCCTATTTAGAACCAAGCCTATGTGTTTTCGTTTTCTTGGAAATATATATAATGTAAGGTTTGTGTGTCGTCTGTCTATTTTTGTCTATTGTCCTTGAGAGATACGAATCGGTTATTTGACAACAACTTTCTTACCGTTAGAGAGGATATAAAGACCTGGCATAGGGTTAGTAATTCTACGGCCGGCCAGGTCGTAGTAAATAATATTGCCGAAGCGGTCGGTTTCAGCCGGCAGCTCTTGAGGCAAATCTTCGAGGATGTTATCAACGCCTGCAGGGGTTTGTTCTTCCTCGACAATTGTAGAATCGTCGGGCAGATTCGGGTCGACAGGGCGTTCCGGCTCCTTAGTGTCATCTTCTACAGGAGCCGGGGTGATGGTTGTGGCATGTACGAATGCCTTGTTTGCTGCTAATATATATGTAATGGGGCGAGTGTTGTCAGTGTTGTT
>CAZKYD010000008.1:0-27853 GCA_964556875.1 uncultured Alistipes sp. | reverse complement strand
GGGTAAAGGATAGTGAGGTTGGCGGCGCCGCCCGGGCCCTTCAGAATCACCGGTGAATTGGCGGGAATGATTTTGTTGGTAGCAATTAGCGTTGTTTTTACTGTCTTATCGGTGCCATATTGGAAAGTTGCCGAATATGCCGAGACATTGTCGGGAAGCTTCACCGCAAAGGGGAAACAAACCGAAGTATAATACTCTTGCGATGAGTCGTATGTGCCGTCGGCTGTCTCGAAATAGACCGGTACGGAGGTCACTTCGGTCATATACCAGTTGTTGGCGCCATCGACAAATTCCGAAGTGGCCTCACGACGTCCGTTGCTACCGCGCACATCGGTCACTTCGCTTGCCGTCCCCCCGTTGGTAGAGAATGTAGCCATATACCATCCGGTTTTCGGACAGTAGATGTTAATGGCGTGGGGGTAAACCAGCAGGTCTTCATTCTTAATCACGGAGAAGACTCCGGCTTCGGTGTGGTCTTTCGGGCGAGTGTCAAGCACGGTGTTGCCTGCAACTTGGCGCATGGCTAATCCGGAGTTGGCAGCGATTAGATAGAAGTAAACTTCGCCGTCGTCCTCTGTTTCAATAGCTTCGTATTTCCAGAATGTCGGGATGATGTTGTCGAGCACGTCAAGCTGGTTGAAATGTAGGCGCTGGCGCCCTTGTGCGGCGTGATAGTCGATGGCGAAGTAGGTTTCAGCGATGTAGTCGTTGTAGAAGTAGGGGAATGCAGAATGGATACGATAATAGTGGCCGTTGATAGGCTCAATATAGTTCTTCGGGTCTTCAAAAATCCCCTGCAGGGCGTTGTAGGCTTCCCATGTTCCCTTGTCGATGCCATCCGGGAATAACGCATTCATCTTAGCATCAACGATGTCGGCGTGAACGTCACCGACACGATACCCTGCGTTATAGGAGTAGAGATCGTCATACCAAGATTCGAAGTAGGGGGTAGGGTCAACAATATTGCATTTTGAATTTCCGGCCCATGCGGAGCCGTTTTTCATGCGATAGTTGATAAGGGTGTTATTCGTAGGCTCAATCTGCAGGTAGCAATATTCAAACGAGGCGTTGTCGTAGTCGTAGATGCCATACCAAGAGGTGTCTGTCTCGTCGGGATGGTAGATGCGGTAACGTCCGGCGTCCTCTTTGCTGGCGTTGAGGGCTACGGGTTGGCTGGCAGCTGTTGTTGAGGTTTTGCCGATGTAACAAGCTTCCGGCTCGTTGTAGAGATAGAACACGTCGGTAGCGTCGTCATCGGCAGCGATGAGTTTCCAGGTGGAATACCAGTTAGTGGCGGCGAAGAACGTCGCACCGGAAGGGGTGTCGGCATTCAGGTAGACCGGGGGATTTTTCTGGGCGTTATTAATCATAATAAACGCGCCGTCTTTCACTAATTCGGATGACGAGGTGGTCGGGGTTGTAGCAGAGCTGTCTGCCGCAATCGAGAATCCAAAAGATGCTGTAAGGAGGATGCTCGCAATAAGTCGATACAACATAGATAGAAGGTAATAATGGCTTAATCGGAGCTTGGCGGAAATGCTTATTTTACACGTTAGAAAGTAGCATCGAACCGATTACAATCCAATAGGATTAGAGATAGTAGATGTAAAGAAATATAGACTGAAATTTTCCTACAAAACAAAGTCAAGAAGGCCTATTTATTTTGCTATGATTGCTTGAGCAAAAAAATATTTAGGTGATGACCCATAAATAGGGTCGGGGTGAGAAGACTCGAACTTCCGACCTCCACGTCCCGAACGTGGCGCGCTAACCAACTGTGCTACACCCCGAAGCGCCTTTGCGCTGCGGATTTAGACGAATGTCTAAAAATTGCGGAAATATCGACCTTTCCTCACTTCGGGAGGCCGGTTTCGAATTTCAAGGCTTGCAAAGGTAATAATTTTTTTCGAGATGCTAATACTTCTATCGTGATTTTTTGCAATTTTATTCAAATTTATGGGTTAAAGGATAGCCTTAAGGGGCGGCCGATTGAGAAATAATCACGCCGATACCAACGATTTCCGACTGTGGTTTAGCAAATAAGCGTTAATGCAGAATGGATAATGAAAAAAATTCGTAACTTTGCAAATTGATAAATAATTCACCGTCATCTGTGGAAACAAAATATCTCTTTGTAACCGGCGGCGTAGTGTCCTCTCTAGGTAAGGGGATTATCTCATCGTCGCTTGCTTGCCTGCTTAAGGCCCGCGGCTATCGCGTTACCATCCAGAAGTTTGACCCCTATATCAATATCGATCCGGGGACACTTAATCCATACGAACATGGAGAGTGTTATGTGACCGTCGACGGCCATGAAGCCGATCTCGACCTGGGTCACTATGAACGTTTTACAAACATTCAGACAACCCGTGCAAACAACGTAACTACCGGTCGTATCTACCAAAGCGTCATCGACAAGGAACGTCGTGGCGACTATCTTGGTAAAACAGTTCAAATCGTTCCTCATATCACCGATGAAATCAAGCGCTCAGTAAAGCAGCTCGGTCAGACCGGCGATTTCGACTACATCATTACCGAAATCGGTGGTGTGGTTGGTGATATCGAGTCGCTTCCGTTCTTGGAAGCTGTGCGCCAGCTCCGTTGGGAACTTGGCCAGAACAGCCTCTGTATCCATCTTACATATGTACCCTATATTGCAGCCGCTAAGGAGCTGAAGACAAAGCCTACTCAGCACTCTGTAAAGAAACTGCAAGAATTAGGTATTCAGCCGGATATCTTGGTGCTGCGTACCGAGCATCAGATTACTCCCGAGGCACGTCGCAAAATCGCCTTGTTCTGCAACGTTGCTCCCGATGCTGCTATCCAGTCGATCGACGTTCCCTCGATCTACGAAGTGCCTTTGAAGATGCATGAACAGCACCTCGACGAACTCGTGCTGCGCAAGACCGGCGTTACTCCCGAAGGAGAGCCCAATATGGCTCCGTGGAACCACTTCCTCGACAAACTCCATGCTGCAACCAAGCCCGTTACCATCGGTCTCGTTGGTAAATATGTAGAGCTGCAGGATGCCTATAAGTCGATTAACGAAGCGCTGTTCCAAGCCGCTACATATAACGATCGCAAACTCGACCTGCGTTATATCCATTCAGAAAAGCTCAACGAGCAGAACGTTGACGAAAAGCTCAGCCAGCTCGACGGCGTAATTATCGCTCCGGGCTTTGGCCAGCGCGGTATTGAAGGTAAGTTCGTAGCTCTGAAATGGGCTCGCGAGCATGATATCCCCACCTTCGGTATCTGCCTCGGTATGCAATGTATGGTTATCGAGTTCGCACGCGACGTGCTCGGTCTTACCGATGCCAACTCAACCGAGATGAATCCTACTACCCCCTACAATGTTATCGACCTTATGGAGGAACAGAAGAGCATCTCAAACATGGGTGGCACAATGCGTCTGGGCGCTTACGATTGCCAGTTGCTTCCCGGCTCAACCGCAGCCAAGGCTTACGGCAAGACTATCGTCAGCGAGCGCCATCGCCATCGTTTCGAGTTCAACGAACAATATCGTAAACAATTCGAAGAAGCCGGCATGAGCTGTGTAGGTGAAAACCCGCGCACAAAGCTCGTTGAAGTAGTGGAAATCCCCGGTAAACGTTGGTTTGTCGGTACACAGTATCACCCGGAATATTCATCTACCGTGCTTAACCCGAACCCCCTTTTCTTGAGCTTCGTTAGCGCAGCTATCAACTACAGAGAAGAAAAAGAAGGATAAGCCCCCCTTGAAAATCGCACAATAAAGAACTTAAAAAATAGAAATGGACAAAAATACACTGACCGGTCTGGTCCTGATGGGTGTGTTAATCTTCGGTTTCATGTGGATTAACAACGGAAAGCAGAAACAGCTACAGGAACAACAGGCTCAGCAAGAGCAAGCCGCTGCCGAACAGGCCAAGAAAACCGCCGCTATCTCGGTAGATTCATTGACTGCCGGCGAAGTTGCCGCTATCCCTGCTATCATTCGCGAATCAGGCGCTAAAAACGCTGCTGATTCTGCGTCGGTTGCTTATAGCTATCAGACCGAAAATGTAAACCTCAAATATGACGGCAATGCCGTTAGCGGAACTGTAAAAGCCGGAGGCTCGCAGTTTAGCTATGCCGATGTTGTTGCCAATCGCTTCGACGATAATGTTACCTTGACGGTGAGAAACGAAGCAGTTGCCAACCTCCGCGCCGCCCTTGAGGATGCCCAGCGTTACGGTTCTTTTGCCCGCTACCGTAGCGGACAAGAGGGAACAACCACCCTGCGCAACTCGAAGTTGATTCTCGAGCTGTCGAACCATGGCGGTTATATCTCTCGTGCGGTTCTCCCCGACTATAAGACCTATCTTCCCGAAAACGACCATTCCAACGTAATCGACACTGCCGACGTTGAAATCTGTCGTCCGGGCTTCAATGCATACTCTTTCGAGCTCACCTCAGCTTCGAAACGTTTCAACACCTCGGAATTCTATTTCACACCGCGCCAGGTTAACGACTCAATCGTTGAACTGACTCTCGACCTTGGCGACGGCGCTTCGTGGGGCTTGCGTTACACCCTGCCCGAAGATAGCTACGTTGTTAAGATGGAGGTGATCCAACAGGGTATGCAGAAAATTATCCCGCCGTCGGTAGCTACCACAACGCTGACTTGGACTCAGATGATGGGACGTAACGAGCGCGGTAAAACTTTCGAAGAACGTAACTCCGGCCTCTATTATAAATATGTAGGCGACTCCCCCGACAATCTTACCGCTCAGGGCGAACGCCACGAAGAACTTGCGCAACGCCTGAGATGGATCGGTTTCAAGAACCAGTTCTTCTCGATGGTGATGATTCCGCGTAACAACTTCACCTCGGCCGACGTTACCTCTATCGACCTCAAAGGTAATCCCGATTTCGTAAAAGACCTCTCGGCGCAGGCCGTTATGGACTATAGCTCAGCAGATGCCACCCCCATTACTATCGACATCTTCATGGGCCCGAACCTCTATCCGCTGCTGTCGAGCATCGACAAAGAGATTCCCGGCGCAAAAGAGGAGGGTCTCGACCTTACTCGCCTGATCCCTCTCGGCTGGCCTATTCTCCGCTGGATTAATACCTGCGTTATCATCCCGGTATTCAACTTCCTTAACTCCTTCATTAGCTCTTACGGCCTGATTATCTTCTTGCTGACTCTGCTTATCAAGTTGATTATCTTCCCCTTCACCTACAAGAGCTTCAAGTCGCAGGCCCGTATGCGCGTGCTTGCCCCGGAAATTAAGGCTATCAACGATAAATACCCCGGTCAGGAAAACGCCATGGTGCGTAACCAGAAGACTATGGAGCTATACTCAAAAGCAGGCGCAAGCCCGATGTCAGGATGTCTGCCGATGCTGCTCCAGATGCCGGTACTTATCGCCATGTTCTGGTTCTTCCCCTCGTCAATCGAGCTCCGCGGCGAACATTTCCTCTGGGCACAAGACCTCTCAGCGCCCGACGTTATCTTCACTCTCCCCTTCACCATACCCTGGTATGGTAGCCACGTGTCGCTCTTCTGCTTGCTGATGACCGCTACCAACATTATCTACACCCGCGTAAATATGCAGAATCAGCCCTCATCATCCTCAATGCCCGGCATGAAATGGATGATGCATCTGATGCCGGTAATGTTCCTATTCATCTTCAACGATTATGCAGCCGGATTGAGCTACTATTATTTCTTGTCACTTCTAATAACCATCATACAGACCTATCTTTTCCGCTACTTCACAAACGAGGATAAAATCCGCGCTGAGATGAAGGCTAATGCTGCCAAACCCCGCAAAAAGTCGGGCTGGATGGCACGCTTGGAAGAAGCGCAGCGCCAACAGCAGGCTTATCTGCGTGAGCAGCAGAAGCAGCAGAAAAGAAAATAAACATCCCCGACAGGGTACCCAATGCCAAGTCTGACAATCGACCAAGGGAACAGTTCAGCGAAAATTGCTGTTTGGAAAGGCTCCGAACTTATCGATGAGGAGATATTCCAACAGCGTCTGAACCCCCGCAATTTGGAGCGCGTTGTTAAACGTTTCTCCCCCCGTAAGGCTCTCTGTTGCTCGGTGACGGGCAATGGAAAAGACCTTACAGAATGGCTCAACAACCATGGCGTGGTGGCTTGCGAACTTTCGTCAAAGCTGCCGTTACCGCTGCAAATTGATTATCGAACCCCTTCAACTCTCGGGCCCGATCGCATTGCGGCTGCCGTAGGTGCTTGGAGCCATTTCCCCGGAGAGAACTCCCTGGTTGTCGACATGGGCACCGCCGTTACCTACGATGTGGTGACCGCCGACGGACGTTATATAGGTGGAAATATCGCGCCGGGAGTTGGTATGCGACTGCGCGCCTTGCGTAGCTTTACAGCCCGACTGCCGGAAGTCAACGGCTACGGAGAGACCCCCGAATTCGGGGTCGACACCGTGTCAGCCATGCGCTCCGGGGCCGTTCGCGGAGTGGTTGGAGAATTGAATTATTATCGTTCGCTCCTACCGGAGGGGACAAATATTGTACTCACCGGAGGCTGGTCGAAGCGCGTAAGCTCTTTTCTTGACTTCCCGGTAAAATTAGATTCATGCCTGGTCACAAAAGGCTTACTAAACATCCTATTATATAACGAGAAATTATGAAGAAAACCGCTATATCCCTCTTGGTAGCTCTCTTTGGGCTGCTATCTTCAACCGGAGTTTCCGCTCAAAACTTGGAAATCTCTCCCTATTCGCGCTTCGGCTACGGCTCTCTCTCTGACCATGCAAATGCAACTCAAAAGGCTATGGGTGGAGTAGGTTTGGCAATGCGTTCCGGCCGTATGATTAACTTTATGAACCCGGCATCGTATGCCGCGATTGACTCTGTAACCTTCCTGTTCGACATGTCGGTTTCTGCTAAGAAACTTTCAACAAAGGAAACCGTCGACGGCTCAACCCTCTCAGGTAGCGACTTTACCGGCGGCTTGGATTATGTTACCCTGCAATTCCCGGTTACCAAATATGGCGGTATGGCTATCGGCTTGACCCCCTACTCTCAGGTCGGCTATAAGTTTGGTACTGAAATCACCAACGGCACCAACGCCCATCAGGGCTCAGGTTCGATCAACGAACTGTTTGCCGGTTTGGCTTTCCGCCCGTTCAACGGCTTCACCTTAGGTGTGAACTTCAGCTACATGTTCGGCACCCTCTATAACGATACATATGTTTATGGCGACGACTCCTCGTCGACATCGCTCTTTGAACGCGTAATGGAAGTTCGCGACTATAAGTTTACCTTCGGTCTGCAGTATGGCGTGAACGTTTCAAAGGATAGCTATGTAACTCTCGGTGCGATTTACTCGCCGAAAAAGACATTCCGCGGTCATTCCTACGGTATGAAATATGATGTCAACAACGACTCGTCGAACGACACTATCGGCTACGGCTCGATGAACGGCCGTTACGATATGGCGCCCACCTACGGTGTAGGTCTGTCATGGAAATGGCGTCAGCGCCTTAACGTGGAAGCAGACTTTACATATCAGCCGTGGAAAAACGTTAAGTATGCCATCATCGAAGGATTCGATCAGAGCGGTGCCAGCCGTTTCAACAACCGTTGGAAGGCAGCCCTCGGTGTGGAATATGTTCCTGCCATTCGTGGTAACTACTTGCAGCGCATGAGCTATCGTCTTGGCGGTTCGTATACTCAGGATTACATCATGGTAGGTGATAATTCGGTAAAAGAGTATGGCGTAACTTTAGGTTTCGGCCTGCCCGCACCCTCTACAAAGACAATGTTGAACCTCAGCTTTGAATATCTCCACCGCGAAGCTTCTCCCCAGAAGCTCGTTTCGGAAAATTATATCCAGTTTACTCTCGGTATCAACATCAACGAACTCTGGTTCTGGCAGAACAAACTTCGCTAATAACTCGCTGAATTGTTGACAATGAATTGCATGAGAATTATACCATTCCTAATAGCTACTGCTACGGCAGCAGCCGGACTGGTATTGTCCTCTTGCGACGAAGAAAAGCATGAAACCATAGCCATCTCAGCCGACCCGGAAACCTTTCCGACGATGAAGACGCTGAATGTGAAAACAACGATTACCGACTCGGGGTATACCCGCTATCGCATCACGGCGCCGATATGGCTAATGTTCGAAGAGGCTAGCAAACCTCGATGGGAATTTCCCAAGGGGATTTATATGGTGAAATTCGACAATAAACTGAAAGAAGACGGCTATTTCACTGCGGATACAGCCATCTACTATAGCGGCAAACGCATCTGGCAATTCGACCGAAATGTCAGAATGAAAAATACCAGCGGTGACCGCTTCGTAACGCAGCAGCTTTTCTGGGACCAATCGCAACGCAAGCTATATTCCGATTCATTTATCCATATCGAACGAGCCGACCGCACGATTGAAGGCTACGGGTTCGAGTCAGACGAGTCGATGAATGAATATACAATCCGCAAGCCTTCGGGTATTTTCCCGACAACAGATTTCGTCTCCGGGGCCAAATAGCCCGGCTCATTCGACCTCCGGCGGTGAAAACAGATAACAAAACTCCTTAACTCTCCAAAAACGACACAGTAGAACATGGAACTCTCATGGTTGATATTAACGCTTACCGCTTTGGCATTTTCGGCGCTCTTTTCGGGCATCGAGATAGCATTTGTCACCTCCGACAAAGTGCGCGTTGAGTTGGATATCCAAAAAGGGGGGATAATCGGGCGCTGCCTGAATCTGTTCTATTCCAATTCAGACTTTTTCATCTCTACGATTCTGGTCGGGAATAATATCATGCTGGTTGTCTACGGTATCGGGGCAGCTAAGATGATTGAGCCATGGCTGGAACAGTTGCTAAATAATCAGGCGTGGGTGTTGCTGTGTCAAACCTTGCTGTCAACGCTTATCATTTTACTGACAGGGGAATTCCTCCCGAAGACTGTGTTCCGCATCAATCCAAACCGATCGCTGAGGATGGTAGCGCCGTTTACTGCTCTGCTTTATTGCCTGCTCTATCCGATATCGCTGCTCTCCTCATGGATTTCAAAAATGCTGATGCGAATAGTTGGAATCAAGAACCATGACCGCAAACTCGGCTTGATTTCGCTTGTCGACCTTAACGACTATCTCGAGCAAACTATCGACGAGCACGCCGGAGAGCAGGTAGAGGTTGAAAGCGAAGTGAAGATTTTCCATAATGCCCTTGATTTCTCTGAAATTCACCTGCGCGACTGCATGGTGCCTCGCAACGAAATTGTAGCCGTAGATATCGACACCGCTACCCGCGAGGAGCTTTCGGCCCTGTTTACATCGTCGGGTCGCTCGAAAATCATCGTTTATCAGGAGGATATCGACAATGTATTGGGATATATCCACGTCAGCGAGCTCTTTATCCCCGAGCGTGACTGGAAACAACAGCTGAAGCCCGTTGTTTATGCGCCGGAAACCTTACTCGCCAACAAGATGATGCGCCGCCTGCTGGCTGAAAAACGCTCAATAGCGATTATCGTTGACGAATTTGGGGGTACTGCCGGAATGGTAACCCTCGAAGACCTGATGGAGGAGATTTGTGGCGACATCCAGGATGAGCACGATTCAACCGACATTATTGAAAAAGAATTGGAGCCCGGCGTTTGGGAATTTTCCGGACGTATCGAAATCGAACACCTCAACGAAACATATTTCCTCGACATCCCCGAGGCTGACGAATATCAAACCCTGGCCGGTTATATCCTCAACGAAACCGGACAAATCCCGCGCGAAGGGGAAGCCTTCGAGCTCAACGGGTTAAAAATCGAGGTGCTGAAAAAGTCGGCATCGCGAATCGAACTTATAAAGCTGACGAAATTAGAAGATTCTCGGAAAGCTTAATCTTACATTCGAAATAAAATATATAATACCTTTATATAAAATGAGCACAATTAAAGTTAACGTAAAAGACGTTCTTCAGACCGTCACTAACGAGCAGATCAAGGCCCTCAACCCCGAGGCCGCTGCCGCTCTCGAAAAACTGCATAACGGAACCGGTGCCGGTTCTGACTTCCTCGGTTGGGTAAACCTTCCCTCCGAAACTCCCGACAGCCTCGTCTCTGACATCGAAGCTGTTGCTAAATCACTCCGCGAAAGCTGCGAATACGTAGTTTGCATCGGTATCGGTGGTAGCTACCTCGGTGCTAAGGCTGTTATCGAAGCGCTCAGCGATAGCTTCGCAACTCTCCGCGAAAAGGGTGATGCTCGTCGTTGCAATGTACTCTTTGCCGGCCACAACATCGGTGAAGACTATCTCAATGAACTTCAGGACTTCCTGAAGGATAAGAAATTCGGTATCGTTGTAATCTCTAAGTCAGGCACAACAACCGAACCCGCTATCGCCTTCCGCCTGCTCAAGGAACAGCTCGAAAAGCAGGAAGGTAAAGAAGTTGCCGCTAAGCGCATCGTTGCTATCACCGACGCTAAGCGTGGCGCCCTGCGTCAGCTCGCAACCGAAGAAGGCTACAAGACCTTCGTTATCGCCGACAACGTTGGCGGCCGTTTCTCAGTGCTGACCCCCGTAGGTCTGCTCCCCATCGCAATCGCCGGCTTCAGCATCCGCGAACTTCTCGATGGCGCCCGTCGCATGGAAGCTGCTACTAAGGAAGCTAACGAACAGAACCCCTCAGTTCTCTACGCAACCACTCGTAACGCCCTCTATCGTTCAGGTAAGAAGATCGAAATCATGGTTAACTACAATCCTAAACTTCACTACATGGCCGAATGGTGGAAACAGCTCTACGGCGAAAGCGAAGGTAAGGACCACAAGGGCATCTTCCCCGCAGCTGTCGACAACTCTACCGACCTCCACTCAATGGGTCAGTGGATTCAGGATGGCGAACGTACGATCTTCGAAACCGTAATCTCTGTAGAAAAGCCCGCTAAGGAAACTATCATCCCCTCTGACGACGCTAACCTCGACGGCCTGAACTATCTCGCTGGCAAGCACGTTGACGAAGTTAACAAAATGGCAGAGCTCGGCACACGTCTCGCCCACGTTGACGGCAAGGTGCCCAACCTGCAGATCACTATCCCTGCTCTTAAGGAAGAATACCTCGGTGAGCTGATCTACTTCTTCGAAAAGGGTTGTGGTATCTCCGGTTACATCCTCGACGTTAACCCCTTCAACCAGCCCGGTGTAGAAGCTTACAAGCGCAACATGTTTGCTCTGCTTGCAAAGCCCGGCTACGAAGCTGAAACTGCAGCTATCAAGGCTCGCCTCTAATCCTGGCCGGCGATAGCTGATTAATGTATAAATAAGAATCCATCGGAAGTTATGTCAACTTGCCGATGGATTCTTTTATCTTAGTGACGGGAGTAGGCGAGGCAGCCGGCGAGGTAGGTGGCGCGGTTGGTGTTGTCGAGACCGAGGGTTTGGAGAATGAATAGCTTTTCGAAAATGTCGTCGGTAAATTGCAGACGCCATTCGGCGAATTCCGATGGCTTCAGGTCGATGACGCAAAGGTCTGCCTCCATGCCGGGGCGAATCGATCCGATTTTGTCGTCGAGATGAAGCGCGCGGGCACCACCAAGAGTAGCCATATAGTAACTCCTGACGGCAGTTAGGGCGTGTTCATGTATCATACCTACTTTGTAGGCATCACCCAGCTGGCGCAAGATTGAGAAATTAGTGCCGGCACCGACATCCGAACCGATACCGAAATTGCAGGGGTGGGCAGCGTCGGCGGCTTCCCAATAGCGGAACTGGCCATCGCCGAGATATAGATTCGACGACGGGCAATGGGCGATACCACATTCCGCTTGGCTTAATCGTTGCCACTCTTCAGGCTTGACAATGCAGCAGTGGGCCATCACCGATCGGCGGTCGATGAGGCCGTAACGGTCGTAAACCTCGGTATAGTTTTTTGCATCGGGATATAGCGATTTTACCCATTCAAGTTCGTCGACCGATTCGTCGAGATGGGTGTGGAGATATACGCCGTCGTTGATATGCGCCTGATAAAGCTCGCCGGCGAGGCGTAGCTGCTCGGGGGTGCTTGTCGGGGCGAAGCGGGGGATTACGGCGTAAAGTTGGCGGCCACGGCCATGCCATTTATTCAGCAGGGCTTCAGCCTGGAGGATGGATTCTTCAGCAGAGCTGTCGCGAAGATATTCCGGCAAGTTGCGATCCTGGAGCACTTTCCCGGTGATAGTGCGGGCGTTCAGACGCTCTGATTCTTCGAACAGCGCGTCGACCGATTCGGGGAAAGTCGTAGAGAACACGTTGGCAGTAGTAGTGCCGTGGCTCAGGGTTTGGCGGAAAAACATGCGAGCAACTTCATCGGCAAATTCCTTGGTGCGGAAACGCGATTCAGTGGGGAAAGTATAATTGTTTAGCCAATGGAGCAAAGTGTCGCCAAAGGAACCGATCATCGGCGACTGAACATAGTGGACATGGCAGTCGATAAATCCCGGCATAATAAGCGCATCGTCCCAACGGTCGATATCAGTCAGGTTAGGATATAAAGAGCGGAGGGAGGCGTAATCGCCAACATTAAGAATATGGCCGTCTTGAATGACAATTAAGCCATCTTGCAGGAAGTCGTAGCAGTCACGTTCTGCTACCAAGAAAGGATTATCCTTGAACGTTAAAATTTGGCCGCGAACACCCTTTAGCGGGCTGCCGCCAGCGTTGACCGGATTTTTTATCATGTAAATTACTTATGTGTGTTAAATATTTGGCTCTGTAAAATTAACAAAAAAAACCGGAACTTTGTTTTTAAGAATTCTGAAAATAGTACAACAAAAATTATGCGCGTAACTGATTGGATAATGAAAGTAAATGCGTAATTTTGTAATCTAAAACCTCCGGGCATTAATTGCGTAGTAGCGCCCGCAAGCTCGGAAAGAGAAAAAAGTGCTATATGTTAAACATTAAAGAATTAAAGGAAAAAATTCTCGGTGGAGAAGATATTACCGCCGAAGAAGCGCTTTCCTTTGTTGATCTTGACCCTTCTCAGCAGGAAGAACTTTGGGAAGGTGCCCATGAAATCACCCGTAAGTTTTGCCCTCGTGTATTTGACTCCTGCTCAATCGTAAACGCACGTTCGGGTAAATGTCCTGAAAACTGTAAATGGTGCGCACAATCAGCCCATTACAAAACGTCGATTAGCACGTATCCCCTGATCAGTCGCGAAGAATGTATGCGCATTGCTGACCATAATCGTCTGCAGGGCATCCGTCGTTTCTCGTTGGTGACCAGTGGCCGCGCCATGAAGGGTGAGGCTCTCGATACGGCTTGTAGCTACTATCGTGAACTCCGCGACAAAGGTGGAATGCACTTGTGTGCATCTATGGGCTTGCTAAATCGCGAGGAACTTCAGAAATTGTATGATTCGGGCGTAACCCGCTATCACTGCAACCTGGAAGCAGCCCCCTCTTATTTCTCAACGCTCTGCTCAACCCACACCGTTGAGGATAAAATCAAGACTATCCTTACAGCCCGCGAAATCGGATTCGAGGTTTGTAGCGGTGGTATTATTGGTATGGGAGAAACTCGTCGCCAGCGTATCGAACTTGCGTTGGAACTGCGTCGCGTAGAGCCCCATTCAATTCCTATCAACCTGCTCTGCCCGATTCCCGGCACCCCGCTCGAAGGCACAGAGCCGCTCCCCGAAAACGAAGTGCTCAACACCATCGCGATGTTCCGCTTCATCCATCCGCACACCATTCTTCGCTTTGCCGGTGGACGTGCACGTCTGGGCCGCGATGTTCAGCTGAAATGCCTCCAGATCGGTATGAACGGTGGTGTGGTAGGCGATTTGCTGACAACTATCGGATCGAAAGTTGCCGAAGATAAGGCCCTTATCGAAAAGGCAGATTACGACTTCTAATCTCCTCGAGGCAGAATATTAAGCCATATACTTCGGCTTAGCGGACGAATACTAAGCCGATTCCCTCGGTTTAAAAACTTTATAACCAGCGAGATAAGCAATGCAACGTTGCTCGTCTCGCTGGCTTTTTCTTGTCCCACCCCCTTGCATTCACAATGCATATTCCTACACCCAATATGCTGACTACTTCCTCAATCGCCTCCTCCAACGCCTCGCCGACCTCGAATAACAATGCCTAAGAGGAGACTTTAAATATAACAATATCTCAAATGCCGGAAGGATAGGCGTGGTGGGCGAGATAATAAAGCAGGGTTGAGAGCTTTGATGCTGTCAACCCTGCTTTGGTTTTTATGGACAATTGTAAGGAACAGTATGAATCTACATGGATGCTACTGAGAGGTTAGAAACCTGGAGGTCGGTGCCGTAGGAGTTGATCGACCAGCAGTTGCGAGCAATGCCGTAAACGCGGTTGGTGTAGGCCAGCACATCGTTGATGTAGAGGGTGACAACCGAGTTGTCAGTTACCATCGTGATGTTGTAAACGCCATCTTCAGGAGCGTTGAACACGTAGCTGTCGGCATTACCGATGAAGCCGGAGCCTTCAGAGCCTTCTTCTTCGAAGTTGATTTTACGAACTGTAGAGCTTTCGGGGTTCACTACGAGAGTGTAATATTTCGTGGAGTCGGAGCCGCGCCCGAGTGAGATGCCGAATTTGCCTGCAACGTCAGAGAGGGTTACGGTGAAGGATACGCGGTTAGTGTAGCTCAGTCGGCTCATGAGTTTGTAGCTGTCGCCTGACAAGGAGAATGATTCTTTCTGCGAGCCGTTGCCGAAGAGGTTGGCGATGGCGGGTACTTCGCCGAGGGTAAGAGTGCCGTCGGCATGCTGAATCAGTTTGTGAGCAACGAGGTTGCCTGCCCAGTCGTTCGAGCCGAGGTTGTCGTCGCCGGATCGGGTTGCACACCAGCCCCAGATGTAGCGGTCGGTGCCGTTAGAGGCGGTTTTCCCGGCATATAGGCCGCGAGAATCGAGGAATCCTTCGTGAGAGTCGGGCCAGAGACCGGCATCGTTGGCGGTGCAAGCTTTCAGGTCGGCGAGTGTGCGCCCCTTGAAATACTGCACTTTTCGGATGGCGTCGTGCTGCTCAGAGTAGATTAGATACCACCAGTCGCCCATCTTGAACAGGTCGGGACATTCGTAGAAGCGGTCCCACATCATAGTCATGAACACCCCGTTGTCGGTCCAGTTTTGCAGGTCGGAAGAGATGAACTCAGCCAGAACGCCTTTGCCATTTTGGCGAGTGGAAACGAGCATGTGGAAGATGCCGTCGTCACCCTTGAAGACACATGGGTCGCGGAAGTCGGTAGTGTTATAGTTGGTCTCACCAGAGATAATCAGTGAGCGGTTTTTTGTCCAGTTCTTGAAGTCGGTAGACGTTGCTAACATTACAGCTTCGCCCAGGCCGTTGGTCTTGGAGGCGTCGGCCGAGTGGCCGGTATAGAAGGTGTAATATGTGCCGTTTTCGTAGATAGTAGAACCGGTACCGATAGCAGCGTCAAGGTCGGTTGCCGAGCCGGTAGAGATGATTTCGCCGAGGGAAGTGTAGGAGGCGGCATCGGTTGTCGACAGACACCAGATGGGGTGGTAGGTGTAGGCGGGGTTGGGGCGGAAATCCTGCAGATAAAGAATCTTGAAATCGCCGTTAGCCTGGTCGTAGAAGGGCATCGGGTCGCCTACATAGCCAACAGAGGGCTTGTAGTAGATGTCCTGACGCTGGAGATCGGAGGAAGCGAAATAGGAGTTGTCGCCATCCCAGTCGCGCTGAGTCAGCACGGGGTCGTTGTCGCTGCAAGCCGAGAGCGCTGTCATTGCGGCTGCTGCGAGAGCTATGGTGAGGGTCATATTTTTCATAATGGTAGTTGACATTTTAGAGGTCCGCAATGAATTTTACTGGCAAAGGTAGTTGATAGCGTTTTTGGTGAGTTTCACCATATTGTCGCGATAGGGGTTAGGGGTGCTACCTTCATACCACTGATAAGAAGGCGTGCCGATGGTGATAACGCGGCCGGATGTGAATCCCTTGAGGGCTTCGTAGGGTTCGAATTCGGCAATAGTTACGCAGTTGGCGTCGTAATAGTGGCCTGCGGCGAGGGCCTTAGCGCCAGTACGTTCTTCCCAACCGGCCATTGATCCGTAAGGATCCCAATCGACATACCATTGGAGGGTTCTGCCGGAGTTGGAACAGCCGGCGCCTTGGAGGATGATGCGGTTGTCAGCATCGGGGGTGAGGCCGTCGTAAAGCGGGTGGGATTCGTGGCCTGTGATGGTGAAGCCGAGGTCGTTGGAGAGCGTTTCGTAGCTGTCGCCACCAAACATGTTGTTGGGCGACTGCTGGTCGCGAGCGATGCGCCATACGTCGTTGATGTAGCGAGCGCCATCGCGAGAAGCGAGGATTGAACCGCCGCGGAGCCAATAGCTGTTAAATTGATCGCGGCTATCCCACATCTGGCTGGGCCAATCGGTGAAGTCGAAGTGACACCAAACCATTACGAAGTCGTCGAGGAGCACGGTGCCGTCGATGATTTCCTGGAGTGAAACGTAGCGAGAGTTGGGCACATTGTCGAGCATCCAGCGGCAGGCGGCTTTAGCTTCGTCGCCGAGAGCATCGTAAGAGGCAACGTTTCCGATGAAGGCCTTAGGTTCTTGCGACATCTCGTCTTTGATAACGGTCACGGTGTAGACTACGGTAGCAGTGCGGAGTGTGCCGGTAAATTCAACGGGGTTGGTGAAGTCGAGCAGAGAGCCGGATTCTGGAGTAACGGTGGCGCCGGAGGTGACGGTGAATGAAGCCTGCATTGCGGTAACATCTTCGTTGATGGGGACGAACACAAGGATAGTGTGGGCATCATTGTCGATTGTTCCGGAATATTTAGCGTTGAGGGTAAAGCTGTAGAATTCAACGTTGTCGTGAGCAGCGGTCAGGGTGTAGGTGTCGTAAACGTCGCCATTGACAACTTTGATGGAGCGGGGCACGGTGCCGTTGAATCGCGAGCCAACAGAGAGGTCGCAGGTAGCGCCCGGCGAGAGGGTAATGGCGTCGACTGAGAGATTTGTCAGGTCAACGTCGACCGGCAGATTTACTTTTATGGTTTTTGCGGCATGATCGATGTCGGCAGCATAGCCACTGATGGTAGCCGCTTCAATGCGAGCGTCGCCATCGAGTCGGAGCCCGGAGGTGTTAGAGTCGTCGCAGGCGCAGAACGCGAAGGCTGCGAAGGTTAGCACCAATGTATATATTGTATTCAGAAAAGTTTTCATTTTCGAAAAGCTGTTTTTAATGGGTTGAGATCGGGGTTGAGAAGTAAAGGATTACCAGTTGCCGATATTCTGCGTGTAATGGCCGTTAGAAGCGGCTACCTGAGCGTAGGGGATAGGCAGGTATTCGTTTTTGTTGGCGGTAAAGCTTGCACCGGAGTAGATGGTGCAGTTGTCGGCTTCTTCTGCATAATATTTGTTGATTACAGAAGCGGCTTCGCCCCAGCGAACGAGGTCGAAGAAACGATCGCTCTCCATAGCCAGCTCAACGCGGCGCTCATGCTTTACAATCTTCAGGGCTTCGGCTTGTGAGTAAGAGCCGGTGTAGGGGTTAACAGCCATGTGGACTCCATAGAGCTTTTCGTAATCGGAGATGACAGAAGTGCTCTGGCGGGCGCGGTTGCGCAGCGAGTTTACGATTTCGATAGCTTCGCTGACGCCTTGGTTAAGTTGAACGAGCGCTTCGGCACGCATCAGTTGGATATCTGCGTAGCGCAATACGATGCGGTTCATCGGTGAGCCCCACCAAGCGCCCTTTACCAGGTAATCGCCATCGGGGTCGACGTTATGCTTGAGCGATACATAGTAGCCATACAGGCCGTTGCTTCGGCTCCAGATAGCGCTGCGGTCCATGATGTAGTTGGAGTTGAACATGTAGGGGGTGCCGGGCATACCTACCGTTAGGAACAGACGAGGATCGGCGTAGTCTGTTGCTGAATCGTAGTCCTTCTGATTAAAGGTGTCGAGGTAGGGTTGGCCGTTAGCATCGGTGCGGAAGGCGTTTACCAGGTTCTGGCTCGGCTTGTAGAAGTCGCAACCGCCGTCGGTAACACCGGGGATGTTGGGGACAATCAGACCGTAGGCCCAGTTGCAGTTACCGTTATTGGTACCGTCGTTGTATGAGTACTGCATAGCCCAGATAGATTCGGGACCATTTTCGTATTGTGGCTCCGGACGGAAGTTGTTGTGGAAGTCGGAGTCGAGGCCGAAACCTGCAGCAGAGTAGATTGTCGGGTCGGTATACTTAACAACGTTCAGAAGGTCATCGCGGTCGATAGATGTTACCTGATGGCTGTTGGCATCGTCTTGATGGTAGGCCTTGTAGAGGTAGGTTTTTGCAAGATAAGCGGCGGCGGCAGCACGAGTGGGGCGGCCAACTTCGGCTTGGGTTTCGGGCAGATTATCGTAGGCGAATTTGAAGTCGTCGATAATCAGTTGCCAACCTTCGTCGTTGCTATACTTTGTGTTCTCGAGGTTGTTATAATCCTCGGGTGAGAGATTTTCGTCGATGGCGAAGGGGATATTCTTGTAGAGACGTTTCAGCAGGAAATGACCGTGGGCGCGGAGGAATCGCATTTCGGCGATACGGGCATCGCGCTGAGGATAGCTGTTAGAGTCCATTCCGTCGAGCACCTGCAGTGCGGAGTTCGCGCGAGAGATAGCGTTGTAGAGACGCTGCCACATGTCGGAGATGTTCCAGTTTGTAGTCAGAATGCCTTGTGAGATTTCGAGGGCGTGGAAAACATCGCCGTCTTCCGTACCGTTGCCACCTTTATAGGCGTCGTCTGAACGGACATCGAAGTTCCACATTGAGAATGACGAGTTGATATCTTCGGCAGAAATCCAGATGGCGTATGCCGAGATTACCATGTTATCCACGTATTCGGGATTTTTTACCTGATCTTCATCGAGAGTGCCTTGAGGGTTCTGTTCATCGAGAAAATCGTTGCAACCTGTTGCAATTACCGCCGGAAGCAGAAGGGAAGCGGCGGTCAGGGCGCGATATATAAGCTTTTTCATTGTAGGCGGGGTTTAGAAGGTTACGTTAAGACCGAAAGTGATATTTGTAGCGATGGGGTAACCGAAGTTGGGGTTTTCGGGGTCAACACCGGTAAAGTCTTTGCTGTGGATAGTCAGCAGGTTCTGAGCGCTGACATAGAAGCGAAGTTTTTCCATCTTGATTTTGTGGGAGAGCTTGGAGGGGAGAACATAACCAAACTGAATGTTGCGCAGTTTCAGGTAAGAGCCGTTTTCAACAAAGTAGCTCGAAACTCGCTTTTCGTTGTTGGAGTCGGTGCGGGTGAGCGCCGGAATTGAAGAGCTGGTGTTGGTAGTGCTCCACGCATCCAGGAGGCGCTGCCCCTTGTTGAGGAAGCCGATGTTCAGGCCGCTCCAGAGGTCGGTTTCTTTCTTGAGGTCGGAGATAACGTCGGCGCCTTGTGAACCTTGCCAGAACATCGAGAAGTCGAAGTCTTTATATTGCAGGTAGATGTTGAGGCCGTAGTTAAAGTCGGGGGTCGGGTCGTAGATCCAGGTTTGGTCTTTTTCAGTGATGTATCCGTCGCCGTCGAGGTCGCGCCAGCGGATGCGGCCTACGCCTGCACCTTCTTGAACAGCATGATTGTCAACTTCGTCTTGCGAGGTGAAGATGCCGTCAGCAACGTAGCCGGCTTGTGCGCCGTAGGGGTGGCCAATAACGCTGAATACGCCGTTACCACCGAAGGTGCCGTTAGCTGCAACGGTTGAGGGGAGCTCGGTAATCTTGTTGCGGTATGCTGAAATGTTGGCGGTAATCTCGTATTGGAGTCCGAAAGAGGTTTGGTCGCGCCAGCCGAGGCTGAGTTCAAAACCTTTGTTGTCCATAGCTCCGGCGTTAATCCATTGGGTAGAGCCTTCGCCCATAGCCGCGATGCCGGCCATTTCTACGAGGATGTCGGAGGTCTTTTTGTAGTAGAGGTCAAACGAACCGAATAAGCGGTTGTTTAGCATACCCCAGTCGAGACCGAGGTTATATTGGGTTGTAGTTTCCCATTTGATATCGGAGTTGCCGATTTGGCTGCGCTTGAAACCTGACTGAAGGATAGAGCCACCGTTGGTACCGGCGATGTCGTAGGATGTGCCGTAGCTTTGGCCTCCGGATTCGGTTACGCCGTAGTTCGGGACATAAACATAGTAGCGAGCGAGGTTGCTGATTTCCTGGTTACCGGTGGTACCCCAAGAGAGGCGGAGCTTCAAGTCGTCGAGCCATGTTTGGTCTTTCATGAAGGATTCGTTGTTGATTCTCCAACCGAGGCTAACTGAGGGGAACGTTGCGTAGCGGTTGTTGGCACCGAAGCGCGAAGATCCATCGTGACGTACGGTAACGCCTAAGAGGTAGCGGTTGTCGTAGGAGTAGTTGCCTTTGAAGAAGAAGGAGGCCAGAGAGTAGCCGTCGCCAGAGCCGTAAGCCTGGGCTGTGCCTACACCGGCGTCGGGCCACATATAGTCTGTGTTCAGCACTGCGAAGTCGGTCTTATATCCGGAGAAGTAGTTGCTGGATTCGCGGATAAGCTCCATGCCGGCGAGGGCATCGAGATGGTTCTTATTGAAGTCAATATTATAGTTGGCAACGAGGTTCCACATCCAGCGGGTCCAATGTTCCTGCTTTGCTTCAACGGCGTTGGTTGAGTTGGCAACGTTTCCTTCTGTAATCGGGTAGGTGAAGATGCGCTGCTGTTTCTGCGAGTAGTCAAGACCGAATGTTGTCTTTACATTGAAGCCTTTGAAGGGATTTACGTTGAGATAAACATCGCCGAAAGTACGCCAATAAACGTAGCGGTTATCGGAGTTGCGGACGAGGCGTGCGAGGGGATTTTCGCGGTCGGGATAGCCACCAACGGGGCCGGCATATGAGCCGTCGGTTGTATAAACCGGCAGTGAGGGGTTAAACTGAAGAACGTTTTCGAGGAATCCGTCGGGAGCTTGCACTTCGTCGGTGCGGTTGAGGGTGAAATGCTCGCCGATGGTGAAGATTGAAAGGGGCTTAAACTCGGTGTTGAATCGAGTTGAGAAGCGTTCAAAATCGGTATATTTGATTATGCCGAGGTTCTTGTAATAGCCTAATGAGAAGAAGGCGCTCATCTTGTCGGTAGAACCGCTGACGGTCAGATTATAGTTTTGGGTGAAACCGGTGCGGGTAGTTTCGTCAAACCAGTCGGTGTCTGACGCGGGGGTAGTGCCTGCCGAGTCGAGGTATTTCGACATGGAGATGGAATTCAATACGGGGTTGCCTGAAGCGTCGTAACCCCAATTATAGTGATAACCTAAGCCGTTGGTGTTGGGGTCTTGGCCGTCATTGACATAGGCTTGCCACATAACTTGGCCATACTGCTCAGAGTTCAATACTTTCATGCGATTTGTATAGAATTGAGCGGCGACTGATGCATCGAAGGTTACGCGGAGATCTTTGCCGCGCTTGGTGGTGATGATGATAACACCATTTGCAGCACGCGAACCGTAGATTGATGCGGAGGCTGCATCTTTCAATACTTGGATTGATTCGATGTCGCCGGGGTTCAATTCATGCATGCCTGACTTGGTAGGCACACCATCTATAATGTAGAGCGGGTCGTTATCGTTGAGTGTACCGATACCGCGGATGCGCACTGTAGCGGAACCGCTGGGGTTACCGTCGGCTGAGATATTCATGCCGGGGACGCGTCCCTGCAAGGCTTTGATGGGGTTGTTTTCGTTTTGCTTTGCAATTTCGTCAACGTCGACTGCGGTGATCGCACCGGTGACGTCGGCTTTGCGTTGAACAGAGTAACCTACTACGATTACTTCGTCGAGGACTTCGGAGTTCTCCTCGAGGACGATGTTTAAGGTTGGCTCGGCTTTGACGGTTTTTGTCTTATAGCCAACATAAGTTACATTAAGGGTTGCGCCTTGGGCAACTGTGATTTCAAACTTGCCATCAATGTCGGTTGATGTGCCGGCGCCATTCCCGGTTGAGGGGACGATGCTTGCTCCAATAAGGGGCTCGGAGTCGACTGCCGAAACAACCGTGCCATGCACCGTGATGCTTTGAGCTTTCATGGTGATCGCTACGAGGAGCAGCAAGATCGCACTAAGGATTGTTTTTTTCATGTTATAGTTTGGGTGTTTTTAGTTTCTGCCGCAAAGGTATATAAGGAATAAGGGGTAGGTGCATAAAGAATTTTGCATCTCGTATGATTTTTTCGGCGTAACGGCTTTTTTGAAAGCCTTAGCGGTTTTTTTGAAAGGAATGGCGAGTTTTTGAAAAGTTAGGGATGAATAATTTCGCCATTTTTCGATAGACAATTCTTATTCGTGATGGTTGCGGCTATTGATTTTTTAGTTTATCTCGGAGGTCGGAAGGGGATTCATTGTAGGCGTCGCGATAACATTTGCTGAAGTAAGCGGGGGTGGTAAATCCTACTTCGTAGGCAATTTCGCTAATAGATTTGTCGGTAGACATTAGCAGGGTGCGGGCGCGACGCAAGCGTAAGTTGCGAATCAACTCTACGGGGGTATAGTTGGTGAGCGCTTTAATTTTTCGGCAGAATTGCGACTGGCCGAGCCCCATGAGTGAGGCTACGGTGTCAACTCCGAAGTCGCGTTCGCCCATCTTTTCCCCAACGATATGGAGAAATTCGGCGTAGAAATCGCTGTCGATGGCAGCGGAATCTACCGGGGGCAGCGCCGGTTCGGTCGGTTTCGCCGATTTTTCAACCGGAGGAGCGGCTATCCCGGCGGGGTTGGTGAAAAGGTCGCGGACACGTCGACGGTTGTCGAGCAGGTTTTTGCATCGTGCTTTAATCATCTCAGCCGAGAATGGCTTTGGCATATATGCATCGGCGCCACTCTCATATCCTTCAAGTCGCTGTTGCTCCATGGTGCGAGCGGTCAGCATCAGGATGGGGATATGACTTGTAGCCACTTCTTGCTTGAGGATTCTGCAACATTCCAGGCCGTCCATTACGGGCATCATAACGTCGCAGATAATCAAATCGGGGGTATATTTTGTTGCAAGTTTAATCCCTTGACGGCCGTTGTTGGCCGAGATGATATTATAATCGTCGCCAATCAGCTTTTCAATCATGCGCAGAATGTCGGGGTTATCATCGATGGCCAAAAGCAGGGGCTTAGTTTCGTCGAATTCCGATGAGGCGGGGAGGGTGCCGTCGTTGTCGTCTTCTGTGAGAATTTCGGCAAGACTCGGTGCAGCCATGATATTTGTAGCTATCTGCGGTTGCTCGGCATCTTTAACCGCCGTATGACGTACGGGGATAGTGACGGTGAATCGCGAGCCTTTCCCTACTTCGCTCTCTAACGAGAGGGTGCCGCCGTGGAGTTCGGTGAAGGCTTTAGCCAGGGCCAGACCGATGCCGGAGCCTGTAGGGCTCACCTTATCAACCTGATAGAATCTGTCGAACACTTTTCGGCTATCTGCGCGCGAAATGCCGCACCCATTATCTTCGACATAGAAAGTTAGATTTTTCTCGTCGCAGCTACAGCTGAAATGGATTGTGCCTTTAGTCGGCGTAAACTTGAAGGCGTTGGAAAGGAGGTTGAAGATAATGCGTTCAACTTTCTCTACATCGATGGCGAGATGTTCGGGGCCGTCGGAGGGGATGTCGACCGTAAGGTTGATATTCAGGCGTCGGGCTGCGGAGCTAAAGGAGTTCACCCAATCGGCAAACAGCGGACGGAAGTCGGTTTCTACCAAATGCATCTCTAATTGGCCATTCTCATATTTGCGGAAATCGAGGATTTGCTCAATGAGTCGGCGCAGAATGGCAACATTTTTCTTTGCCATTTTCATCAGTTCGTGGTCGCGATTGTTGAGGTATGGGGCTGCGGCCACTTGCTCTATCGGTTCGGCGATGAGGGTCAGAGGGGTGCGCAGGTCGTGGGAGACGTTGGTGAAGAATACGAGTTTCGAGTTGTTGGCCTCGATGAGCATCTTTTGATGGCGGCTGCGCTGGCGATATAGGCGCAACACCAGTAAGAAGGTAATCAACAACAGGACTACAATGATGAGGATGGCGTATATAATAGTGGTTTGCGCTTGATGGAGGCTGGTAAACGTGTCGATTTTGTCTTCCATCTGCAGGATTTTCGCGGTTTCTTCTTTCATCATGTTGTCTTGCTGCAGAAGGATGTCGGCGTTTCGGCGGTCGATGGCCGACACGGGCGGTATCAGCGTTTCGCGCTGATATGGCTCGCCGTTCAGAATGGCGAGGGCTGTACGAATTAGGGTATAGCCATAGGTGGGGTAGAGGAAGGTGGCGTCGATGACGCTGTCGGCTACGGCTTTGATGCCTACCGAGGCCATGCCGTCGATGCCGAGGATTTTGATGTTGTTGAAGCCGCGTCGGCGGGCTACCATTGAGGCACTAATGGCCATGGCGTCGCTATGGGCATATATAAGGTCAACATCGGGATGCACGTTGAGCAGTGAATCGACAAGGCGGGCGGTAGTGTCGGGATTCCATTTGCCGTAGGCACTGGCCAGCAGCTTTTCGCCGGGATGTTTTGAAATCTCGTTTACGAAACCTTCGTGGCGGCGTAGGGTAGGTGTCATCTCGGGGTCCCCTTGCAATTCGATGATTTTAGCTCCGTTGGGAAATAGCGAATAGGCGTAGGCGGCGGCTTCTTGGCCGATACCTTCGTTGTCCACTTCGATATGGGCGGTGTAGCTGTCGCCGATGATTCGGCGGTCAAAGGTGATGATGGGTATCCCTTTATCGTAAGCTTTCTTGATGGTCGGGGTAATGGCGTCGGCGCGTGTGGGATTTACAAGGATGAGGTCGAAATTGTTGTCGATAAAATAGTTTAGGTCGGCAATCTGCTGTTCGTCTTTGTCGTCGGCGCTGCGCACTTCAACGGTAGCATCGTCGTGAAACATCAATTCGCGGTCTATTTCGTCGTTGGTTTCCCAACGCCAAGGGTCGGAACTGCATTGCGCAACTCCGATGCGGTATGGCTTTTTGTTGCTACATCCGGCAGCAACAATGGTTAGTAAGAATATGAGGGTAAGCTTTCTAAATAAGGATAGTAGCTTATGGGATTGGCGCTTCATGGTATTTAGGTTGTGGTTTTGACAACAAAATTACAACAAAAATTGTATACAACCAAAAATCCCCACTCCAAACTGCCTGAACTGGCGGTTGGAAGTGGGGATTCTGATAAGTTTAGGGGATATTAGAATATTCCGAGGTGTGGGATAATTAGAAATATACCGAGGTGGGCAACGGACGGCAGTTATACTGCGATGCCATGATTTGGCCGTAAGCGCCGGCTGAACGGAGGGCGATGAGGTCGCCACGTTTGCTCTCGGGGAGCATTTCGGCTTCGGCGAAGCGGTCAGACGATTCGCAAATCGGGCCTACAACGTCGTAGGCTTGAGTAGCTGCGGCTCCGTTGCGGCTGATGTTCTCGATGTTGTGGTGCGCATCGTAGAGCGCCGGACGGATGAGGTCGGTCATGCCGGCATCGAGAATGAGAAATTTTTTGTTGACACCTTCTTTTACATAAACCACACGGCTAATGAGCGAGCCACACTGGGCTACAACTGCGCGTCCGAGCTCGAAGTGGAGCTGTTGGCCGGGACGGAGGTTGATGTTATTGGCGAAGGTCGCAAAATAATTTGTGAAATCGGGGATGGGATCGCCGTTGGGGTCATCGTAGTTGATGCCGAGGCCGCCACCTACGTTGATAATCTTCAGCGAGGTGATGCCGGCTGCTTCAAATTCGCTCTGCAGGGTGTTGATGCGCTGGCAAAGGAGGGCGAAGGGCTCAAAGTCGAGCACCTGCGAGCCGATATGGAAGTGCAGACCGACTAATTCGATATTGCTGAGTTTTGAGGCTTCAATAGCAATTTCGATGGCGCGTTCGTGGGCGATGCCGAATTTGTTCTCAGCCAGGCCGGTGGTGATATACTCGTGGGTGTGGGCGTCGATGTTGGGGTTGATGCGCAGGGCGATACGAGCTTTTTTGCCGGCTGCAGCTGCCAACTCGTTGATAACATACAGCTCAGCGGTAGATTCTACGTTGAAGCATCCGATTTCGGCTTCGAGCGAGAGGTTTATTTCTGCATCGGTTTTGCCTACACCGGCAAAGAAAATCTTGTGGCTGTCGAAGCCAGATTCGAGGCATCGCTGAATTTCGCCACCGCTAACGCAGTCGGCGCCTAAGCCTTTACTGCTGATGAGCTGCAGAATTTTCTGGTCGGCATTGGCTTTTACAGCGTAGTGGACGCAGAAGTTATATTTGCCGGCTTCGGCATTGATGGTGTCGAGGGTTTGCTCGAGCAGCGCCATATCGTAGGCGTAGAATGGTGTTGGTAGATTTTGAAATCTATCTATGGGGAATTGCATAGCTTGTATGTTCGGATTTAGAAAAGATTGTTAGAAAGGGCTTGGAGAGCGCGCTGCATATCCTGCGATTTGAGTAGGATGGAGATGTTGTAGTTGCTGCCGCCGTATGAAATCATGCGGATGGGCACCTCTTTCATCGCTTCGATAACTTTGCTTTCGAAGCCGAGGTTGTCCCATTTCATGTCGCCAACCACGCAGATGATAACCATATCGTTGTCGACGGTGACGTCGCCAAGCGATTCCAGCTCTTTTACGATTTGGGGAAGGTGGTCGCAGTTGTCGATGGTGAGGGATACGCCAACTTCAGAGGTGGTAATCATGTCGATAGGGGTGCGGTAGGTTTCGAATACTTCGAACACCTTGCGCAGGAATCCGTAGGCCATCAACATGCGGCTACTCTTAATCTTAATCGCTGTGATGCCGGTCTTGGCAGCAACAGCTTTGATTTTATGGGTCTCGGAAACGTTGGAGATGATGGTGCCGGGGGCTTCCGGCTCCATGGTGTTGAGCAACAGCACGGGCACATTGCGCTTGCGTGCCGGCAGGATGCAGGTGGGGTGGAGAATCTTGGCTCCGAAGTAGGCTAACTCGGCAGCTTCATCGAAGTTGAGGCGACGAACCGGGGTTGTGTTCTCAACGTAGCGCGGGTCGTTGTTATGCATGCCGTCGATGTCGGTCCAGATCTGAATCTCTTCAGCTTGGAGGGCTGCACCGAGGATTGAGGCGGTATAGTCGCTACCACCGCGCTGCAGGTTGTCGATGTCGCCGTTAGCGTTGAGGCAGATAAATCCTTGAGTGATATATTTAGAATGTTTGCCGGCTTTTTCGATAGTGGCTTTAATCCCGGTTTCGATGCGGTCGAAGTCGGGTTCCCCTTCTTTGTCGAGGCGCATGAAGTCGAAGGCCGACATCAGGCAAACGTCTTTCGCTTGTTCTTCTTTCAGATAAAGGGTCAGCAGGTTGGTAGAGAGAATTTCCCCTTGAGCAACGATGCATTTCTCGGTCTGCAGGGTGTAGCCTTTTTCGACAAAGCTTGCGATATAATCGAATTTAGCATTGATAAGCTCTTCGGCTTTGGCGAGGGCCGACGCATCGGATAGCAGTTCTTTAGCAACTGCCATATATTTCTGCTTCAGCTCATTGATGATGGCTGAAGCGCCCTGTTTATCTCCTTGCTGAAGTTTGCCGCTGATCTGGAGCAAGCTGTTGGTTGTACCTGACATCGCCGAGAGGACTACCAATGAACCTTCCGGTGCGTCTAATACTAATTTCGCAACGTTGCGGATACGTAATGCCGACCCGACAGACGTCCCGCCAAATTTTAATACCTTCATTTTTTTTACCTAATTCCCACCCCTGATTAAGATTTAAAGGTGGCGTTATCTGTACGATATTGGAAACTGCATTATGGTTAGCAGGATAATTATGGCATGACCCCTCAAGGTTCTACTTGAACAATGAGGGGTCATGTCGTGTAGCCGAAGTGGGACTCGAACCCACACAGCCGCAATGGCCAAAGGATT